>JAYUYW010000122.1:0-14696 GCA_043752325.1 Rhodanobacteraceae bacterium
CCGGTCACGATCATGATGATCGTCATCGGAATACTGACGCCCCAGTTGTGGACGATGGCCTGGTAAAGAAACGCCAGCGGGATCACGAAGACCACCAAGGCCACCAGCATCCATTTCATCGGCAGGTCACGCTCGGTTTCCTCAATCACGCCGTCTGAACCCTTGCGCGCGGCGGCGATGCCGCTACGAATGCCCGAAACCAGTGATTTACGCAATGAGAACAAGGTCCAGACGCCGCCGATCAGCATTGCACCGACGCCGAGGTAGCGAATTTTCGTCGACCAGATCGCGCCAGCCGCGTCGGCCGCGCTTGCCCCAGCGATCTGCGCGGCCAAAGCCGGATCGCTGTTGAGGAAAAACGCGTGATAGAGGGGAATTGCGAACTGCCAGGACAGGATGCCGCCCGACACCACCACGATGCCGATGTTAAGGCCGACGATATAGCCAACGCCCAGCAAGGCCGGCGACAGGTTGGTGCCCATGTAAGCGAGGTACTTGCCGATGAAACCCGAGCCGACTGCGTTGTCGGGGATCATTCGCAGGCCGCTTTCGGCGGCCAGCTTCACGAACGCGCCGACCGCCGCCGAGATGCCGAGAATTTTCAGGCCAGGGCCGGGGTTTTCGCCAGCCTTGAGCACTTCCGCTGCTGCCTTGCCTTCCGGAAATGGCAGCGGATCTTCGACGATCATCGTGCGACGCAGCGGCACCGAGAACAGCACCCCGAGCAAGCCGCCGAGACCAGCAATCGCTAGCACCCACCAGTATTTGAAGTCGGGCCAGTAGCCCATGATGACCAGCGCAGGCAGCGTGAAGATAACGCCCGCTGCAATCGATGAACCCGCCGATGCGCCGGTCTGCACGATATTGTTCTCAAGGATGGTGCCGCCGCCGAGCAGGCGAAGCACACCCATTGACACGACCGCCGCCGGAATCGCCGTGGCAATGGTCAGGCCGGCGAAAAGGCCGAGGTAAGCATTCGCCGCGGATAGGATCATCGCGAGGATGATCGCCAATATCACGGCACGAACGGTGAGCTGCGGAGGACCGATCGAATTCATGTGGGCCGTCACTGGAAGAAGTTGGGACTTGCGCAAATTACCGGAAACCGGCCCGTAAAGGCTATTGCCGCCAAGACCGCGCAGATCAGACCGCTGCGAAGAACATCAAATAGACCAATCGGCCGTTTTGCAGATCGTCGCCAAAGCCCGGCCCCGCCGTATGCCACAACCACGGCCGCAGCAGCACCAACCGATTGAAGCGCATCGGCACGGTCATGGTGTTCTCCCAGGCGCTGTCGTCGAGTCCATCGCGCTCGATGATGTCCTGATGCGATTCCTCGTACGAGGCGTAGCCCATTGCCGTGACTTCTTCGGGCGTCATCGGGCGGCGATCGGTATTGGTGCGGCGATGGCGAAAAAAATCGGTGCCGCCATTACAGTCCTGCGGCCGACTTAAGTAGAGGATTCCCGACCAGTAACCGGGATCGACATGCACCTTGCCGCGTCCTGCATCTGACGCCAAGGTGATTCGACACTTCGCGTGCGAACCTTGCGGCGTCAAGGCTTGCAGGCGTTCGCCGGTGATTTGCGACACATGCGCGGCCAGGCCCCCCATCTCGATTCGCTCCAGCGAATTGCGTCCGGGAAACGCGCCCTGCAGATTCGGGTAGGTAAGCTTTAGCGCGGCATCGCGGACGGCATCCGCCGTGGACAGGAAATCATCGACAACGATCAGCGAAGTGGTCATGCAGGGCCGATTGGAGTGGGCTGAGATTGGTCGCCGAACGCAACGCGCTGACTCGGCGGCACTCTAAGCGGATCGGATACGCTTTGCCCAGCCCTGATCGTGCAACACCGGCATCAGGAGCATCTCACGCCAAGTGACGCGTCAATTACGCTGTTTCGATTTCGTCGTCAGCAGGACTGGCACTACCAGCGCCGCGCCAGCCCTGACGGTCGGCAGGTGCTGCAGGTGGTCTGCGCCGGTGAAGCGACGACGCTGCTTCATCGGTTTCTCCAAGGCGTGCGCCGCAGGGCAGGCTTCTTGGCGAGCATCTGATCATGTCTCAACGAGGCCACGCTCCCTCGATGCAAAGTGTGGCCGAACTGCAGTGGACAAGCGTGAGGGAGTTAGTCCCTCCGGCGGCGGCAATCGGAATTCCATCCATACCCAGCGCCATTGACACCACACCGGATTGGCTGCCGACGGCAGTCGGCGAACGAACGCGAGATCGGTGTGCGCATGGCGCTGGGTGCGAAAGCCGCGCAAGTGCGACGGATGGTCGTCGCGCACGGTATGCGCATGGTTGGCATCGGCGTGGTCGTCGGCATCGTCGCGGCGTTGATGTTCACGCGAACGCTCGCAAGCCTGTTGTTTGGGGTGCAGCCTATCGATGCGAAGACATTCGCGTTCATGCCGGTGACCATGATCGGGGTCGGCCTGCTTGCCAGCTACCTGCCAGCCCGCCATGCCTCAAACCTCGATCCCGTCGAATCGCTGCGCAAGGAGTAGATCGGCCGACATCGGCGTGTGAGTTCTCTGCGGCAGGACTATCTATCCTGCTCTTCAGTCCTGCTCCGACTCGCTGCCTCGGGTGCCTGCAGGGTTTTGCTGTAGATGCCTGAGCGATCGAAACAGCAGGCTCGGCGCTTGCCTGACGCGAGCATTGCGCAGGCATTTACGATTCGTCGCTCGCGCGTTTCCGCCTTTTTCGCGGACGTGATCCAGTGGATCCAGTCACGTCGCGCGATGGCTGTGATGCCGCACCACAAAGCCTTGGCATCAGGTGTCATCGCGAGCGCCTTGCGAAGGTCGGCGGGGACCGCAGGTTCTGGCTGTGCCGCCGCCGGCGCTAGTTCGAGAACGACGATATCACCAGCGCCGATGCCAGCCGCTTCGCGCATTTCTCGACTCACTTTCAGCCAATGACTGCCCTTGCCATCCGGCTCGAGCATGGCCTTGATAGGGTGACTGCCGATCAATCCTTCGACGGCTACCATGCTTCTTGTCGGCAGCTTCGCGCTCGCACCCGCAGGCAGCACCAGGAAGAACCAGGTCGCGCGCTTTGGCTTTGCAGGCCGAAGCAGCGTTGCCTTGAAATGAATTGTCTTGGCTCGCTTGGTCATGCTCGGATGGATAGCAGATTCAGGTGAGCGCTGAAACAGGCGGAATGTATTTTTGAAGCGCGCAACCTGATCTCGTTGACGGGCTGGGCATCCATATTGCCGCTGCCACGCTAGACCGAAACGAATGTTCGTGGCATGTAGCCTGCCAACCGGCGCAGCCTAGCCGCGCACTGCCGACTGGATTTTAGCGACATCGATCTTGCCCATCTGCATCATCGCCACGAACGCACGCTTCGCCACGTCACCACCCTTGGCGAGTGCGTCGGTCAGCACGCGCGGCGTGATTTGCCACGACACGCCCCACTTGTCCCTGCACCAACCGCATTCACTCTCGCTACCGCCGTTGTGGACGATGGCATTCCAATAGCGGTCGGTTTCGTCTTGATCGTCGGTGGCAATCTGGAACGAGAACGCCTGATTGTGCTTGATTGCATCGCCGCCGTTGAGACCCAGGCACGGCACGCCGCAAACCGTGAACTCCACCGTGAGCACGCTACCGGCTTTACCGCCCGGAAAGTCAGTCGGTGCAAGGTGGATGGCCGTGACCTGGCTGTCGGGAAATGTCCGGGCATAAAAACGCGCGGCTTCCTCTGCGTCGTGGTTGTACCAAAGACAGATGGTGTTCCTGTTCATCGTGAATCTCCTCTCTCAACGAGCCATAGGTACGAAAGCAACACAGTCTACCGAGCGCGAATTTCGATGCGCGACGACGCGGCGATCAATTGCTGAAAAAAAAGGCCGCCCCTTGCAGAGCGGCCTTGTCCTGATCAAAACGTCAGTGTTGTGATGGATTCCCGCTTACGGCACCAAACTGTCGAAGCCGTTGATGAAGATCGGATCCGCCAATGTCGCCGAGCCACTGCTGCCGTAGAACACGCGAATGTCATCGATCCACCAGCCGACTGGTGGAGCAGCAGTCACCGAGTCGTCGGTGGCCGACCCGAACCGGAAGCGCACGCTCAGCCCGTTGAAATCGGCAAGATTGACGGCGGTGCGCAACCATGTCGTATTGAATGCGCCATGCCAGGCGGCACGTGCACCAAACGCGCCACCAGCGGCCATCGTGCCGTTGTAACCGCCACTGACGAAGCGGTTTGTATTCGCAGGAACGACACCCTGCGCAGCCAGGATGTCCGTCCAGTTCGTGCCATCCAGCGAGTATTCGAGAATGCCGCCGTCATAGTTGTTTTCCGTGTTGTAGCAGTGGAAGAACTCCAGCGTGGTACCTGCTGCGTTTGGAATCGCAACAGGCGATGCCATCGAGAGCGCGTGGCTACTTGTCGTCGACGGTGCGGTGACGAACCACGACTGGGTCGGCGATAGTGCCTGGTTGGTCGTCAGTGCGAAGTTGGAACCAGCACCGCTGCCCGCCACAGTCCACAACGGGGTTCCTGTCTCGGCATTGTCAACAAAAGCGACAGTGTCCGGGCCGGCAGGCGTAACCGCTTTCTCGACGGTATTAGCGTCCTGCAAGCCGGCAGCACAAACAGCAAGGATGGCGTGGGACGGACCGAGAATGTTTCCGACCCGGTCTACGCACCAAACTCCTACGGCGGCCCGAAAGCAAACCCAACTTGAACAGACGATGCCGGCCTCTGGCACGCCGACGGGGCCATGGTTCGCAAGGCCTACACGCTACGAGAAGATGACGAAGACTTCGGCCAAGCGGGGACGCTCGTGCGAGACGTGCTCGACGACGTTGCGCGCGAGCGGCTGGTCGGCAACATCGTCGGTCACCTCAGCGACGGCGTCTCCCAAGCCGTAATGAATCGCTCACTGAAATATTGGAGAAGTGTAGACAGAAAACTCGGCGACAGAATTGCGCAGGGATTGAGCAAGCACTGATTCTATCGATTGGGTTGCCGAGAGAATTTGCCAGCTGAAACTGGCCACCAGCATTCGTCATCACGACAGACGAAAGCCCGGATGAGCGACTCTGAACCGGACTTTTCGCTCTTGAAGGGACTCCACGCTGTGATCGCACGCCGACTTCCCTCCGGACTGGCCGCCACGACCCCTTCCTGAGAAACCTTACTCCAAGACCAGCGGCGATACCTGTACCTGGTCGTAATAGACTGTGTTGTCAACACCGCCCATGATCATCAACTTTCCGCCAACCCGCCCACCAGAAGAAGCGGCAGTCTTCGTCACCGTTGGAAGGCCGTAAGCCCATGAGTTAGTCGCTATGCTGTAGATCTCGACCGACTGCGCTATCGGCACGCCGGTGAAGAACGTGGAGTTGCCACCGTTTATTGCATAAAGGCGATTGCCGAGCGACATCAGTTCTCCCGAGACGCGCGGCGTATTCAGTGGCGCCATTGGCGCGTACGAGTTGTTTGACGGATTGTACCGATGCACTGCCGCCGTAGTTGCGCCCGCGATTCCGCCCACATAGTAGATGTACGACCCTGCTGTAACGGCGCGGCCATAGGTCGTCGCCGTCGGCATGTCTGCCCCCTGCGCCCACGTGTTGACCACTGGGTCATAGATATCCAAGCGCACCAGTGGTCCGGGATTACCGGCGAACACGTAAACCTTTCCTTCGTATGCAGCGGTTGCACCGGTGTGGATTACTGGGAGCGGCGCGCCAACCGGAATCCGGGTGATCGCATAGCTGCCGACATGAAAAGAAGTAGGACCGGTCGTGTCCAGACCTTGTTCGCTGGGTTGTCGAAAGCCGGCTTAACACAAACCAGGTTTCGATTTCTTCGTTACCTACCAAGGCACCTCTTTACCATCCCACGAGATGAACTGTCCGCTATCTCCTGGCGAACACTGCGCGATGATCGTGAGTAGTTGGCACGCGGCGCGTTCCGCGTCGAACAATTTTTCCGCCGGCACCCTCGCTTGGAAAGGTGTCGACAACGGCGTGTCCACCGTACCCGGATGCAACATCAGACACGTTCCTTTCGGGTTTCGACGTTTCCATTCGATCGAGAACGTCTTCAACAACTGGTTCTGCGCCGCCTTTGATGCGCGATACGCATACCAGCCACCGGTACGGTTATCGCCAATCGATCCAACCCGCGCGGATAGCGAGACGAATACCGCCGGCTGCTTTCGGCACAGTTGCGGCAACAGCGTTTGGGCCAGAAAGAGTGGTGCGAACGCGTTGAGTGCGAACACTTGGTCAAACGACTTCTTGCTCGCTTGTTCAATCGACTTTTCTGGCGCGAGACCCGGCCCGTGTAATACGCCAGCGCAGTTGATCACGAGGTGCAGCGCGTCGACCGATCGTGTCGCTTCTTCAACACGTTTTAGATCCGTTTCGCTGGTGATGTCAGCGTCGACCGCCATCAACTTCTCTCCAAATTCCTTGCCCAGTCCTCGCAGCGCGTCGTTCTTGGTTGCCGACCGTGAGACAGCGAACACGTGCACCACGTGTCGGTTCGACAAAAGCTGGCCCACCATCGCCAGGCCAATGCCGCTGCTCGCGCCGGTGACAAGTACGTTCGCCGAACCAACCAAACCGGCGATGGGGAGTTTATCGGCGTCGAATTTCATTCCCGCACTCTACCCGGGTAGCAAGCCTGCCGCGCTGGCGAGGACATCTGGCGAGTACACCTCGCCACGTTTCGATCATCAAGAAGTGATTTGACCACAGACATGCAAGGCGTCACGCGAGCAGCGTTGTCGATGCTCCCCTCGCTTGCCGAGATGCCGGCTGACGTATCCTGCTGTCGCGCGCATCTATAGTGCCCTGCACTTTGGCGATGCGTTCCACGAAGATCTTGCGACGCCCACTTTCATTCGCACCCGACCCTTCCCCTGACGGCCACCATGATCGAAATCCGTGATCTGCTCTATTTCGTCGGCGGGATAGCCCTGCTCGGCCTTACTGCCCTGCCGTTGGTCAGCGGCAAGCGGATGATCAGCGTACCGATGATCTATGTGTTGGCAGGCGCGGCGCTTGCACTGTTCGTCCCGGATTGGCCGGTGCTCGACCCGAGGCGATCCGATGTCGCAAGAATGCTGATCGAGCATTTGACCGAGCTCATTGTGATCATCGCGCTGGCGGGTGCTGGTCTGGCCGTTGATCGCCGTGCAGACGGAGAGGCATGGCAACACAGTTGGGTGCTACTCGGCGTTGTGATGCCAGCGACGATCGGCGTGATGTTCCTGATGGGAACATGGGCCGGACTTGGCGCGGCGTCTGCGCTTTTGCTTGCTGCGGCGCTGGCACCCACAGACCCAGTGCTGGCGCGGGAGGTGGCCGTTTCAGGACCGAACGAGGGTGATGAGGATGATGTCCGCGTTTCGCTGACCATCGAAGCCGGGCTCAACGACGGCCTCGCGTTTCCTTTCATCTGGCTCGCCATTCTTTTTGCTGGCGCAGCATCCGCCAGCGAGGTGCCGTGGGGACATTGGATTGCAGTTGATGTGCTGTGGCGGGTGGCGGCTGCGCTCGGGATTGGCTGGGCCATAGGGAAGGGTGCGGGATACTTTGTCCATGGGCCGTGGGGCGATGCCCGAATGAATGGCGAAAACGCCGGGCTGGTCGCGCTAGGCACGACCTTCCTCGCTTACGGAGCGGCTGAAATGATCGACGGCTACGGCTTTCTTTCGGTATTCGTGGCGGCGCGGATTGGCCGTGGCGTTGGCCGCGATTCCGACAACGACGACTACACCGCAAAGCCACATCGCTATGCAGACCAGTTCGAAAAAATCCTGTTGGCAATCCTGCTTCTGTGGCTCGGCGGGTTCGCGGCGTCCGGCGCACTGTCAAACGCCAGTTGGCAGGAGTGGGCGCTAGCGCTTGGGCTCATCTTCATCGTCCGTCCGTTGATCGGCGTTCTTGCGCTCGCCCCAACTCGCGGTGATCGATACGAACACTTCGCGATCGCATTCTTCGGCATTCGCGGCTTGGGCTCGATTTTCTACATTGCCTACGCAATCGGCCACGCAAAGTTCGAAGCGGGCGACGCGCTCTGGCGGATCGCGATGATCGCGATCCTCGTGTCCATAGTCATCCACGGATCACTGGCCCCGTTCATCATGGACCGCTTCTCCTCCAGCGGGCGCAAGACACGTTCGTCAAAGTCTGATCGAATTTCTTGATCTGACCGACTCGCGAGAGGTTCTGGCGCGAGCACCAAGACCTGATCATAGCCCGGGTCAGAGTGTGCAGGCGGCGGATTTCCTCAAGCGTGAAGTGCTCGCTATGGAACAGATGGTTCAGCGGCCAGCGAATGAACCACCAGCCGGCTTGAAAAGTGTTGGACATGCCGCGACCGACGTCTGGATGACGCAAACCACTCACCTTTCGAAACAGGCGCGTGGTGGTCCACCTTTGGTTTGCCCGTTCTGCTGCCCGACTCGATCGGCCACAATCACCAACTCGGCGTCGGGTTCGGATGAATCATTCTGGATCGCCCTTTGGCGCAGTGGCAAAATGTAGACCGCAGAAGCGCTGCGAGTTCTGGGAAACAGCCCAAGCCGGGTCCGTTCCTTTAACGCGAATCTCCACATTTAGTTCTGTCGCCCGAGCACTTGGAGGACAATCTATGACCTGTCGTGCTTTGCAATACGCTGGCACGCCCACTGTAACTGACCAAGATTTCTTGCACATGCGAACGTTTGTTCTCCGAGCACGCTCCGCGCCAACGGACAGCCAGAAGTTGTTGGCTGGAATTGGCAATGAAGCGCATCCCGAAATCCTTGCACATACGCTGATGAACGCGATCTTCGTCGCGCAGTCGCATCGGGCGAATGTTACGGTCTACCTGGTGTTGGAAAGCACGCAGGACTTCTCGCGCACGATCCGGTTCGACGCCAACACGATGCAAGACATCGGTGGCTTTGACGAGCAAGCGCTCCTGGGCAAGATCGCCAAAGCACTGGATGCTGCCAGGGGCATGGGCAAGGAAGAAACGCGACCGGTGGAAACCGGTGTGATCGTACGGACCGTCAGCTTTGAACGGCTGGTGCAGGAACTGGCCGAGGATCACCAACTGTTCGTGATGGATAGAAAAGGCACTCCGATCCGGGATCACAAATTCGAGGGCAATCCCTGTTTCCTGCTCACCGATCACATTCCGATGCCAAAGAACACCTTCCACACTCTGGACCGCCTCGGCGTAGAAAGAATCACGCTGGGATCCACGATGTTGTTTGCTTCGCAATGTGTCGTGCTGATTCACCACGCACTGGATCAGCGGTGACGCGTTGTCAAAACAGGCTTAGCGCTTCCTGATGTGCAGCCAGCAAGGTCAGGGTGAGGTTTGCGGCTTTCCACTTTGTGCTCGTTTTAGATGAGTAAAAACGTGACGGTTACGCCGACCCGGGATTTGCGCGCGCCCAAGCGCCTTGAATATTCGTGCATTCTTGCCGTCATCATTCTCGCGATCGTCGGCTGGATCTTTGGAAGCGAGGTGCGATCAATTGACTGGAATGGAGTCGCTCGCGCGTGGTCAGCGATTCCGCTTGCCAGCATCGGCGCGTCCCTGATCTTCAGCGTCGTGAGTTTCGTCATGCTGGCCACGCTTGACGTTCTGGCTGCGCGCCGCGTGGCTCCGCGACAGATATCCACAAAACGTGCGGCATTTGCCGGTGCCACGTCACATGCCATCTCAAACACGCTGGGATTTCCAGCGTTTACCGGCAGCGTGATCCGCTATCGGATCTACGCGTCGTCAGGGCTGGGCGCAGGTGACATTGCGCGTATCGTTGCTTTGGCCGCGTTCGGCATCGCGATGGGCTTCACGGTTGTCACCACGGTGGCACTGCTGTGGCAGCCTTCGCTGGCACACGGCTGGGGTCGACCGCTCGGCGTCGTGGTCTGCGCCGCGTTGCTGGCATTTCTGTTTTGGTTGCGAGGACCACCTCGATCTGTTCGTATCGTGCGCTGGACGCTCGTGTTTCCGGACAGCGCAACAGCGGCTTGGCAAATGCTCGTTGGCGGCGTCGAAATGGTTGCGGCGATTGCCGCTCTATTCGTGCTGCTGCCGGCCAATTCCGCGCCGCCGTTTATCGACTTCCTTCCTATCTACGTGGGAGCAGTGCTGGTCGGGTTGATCAGTCACGTACCGGGTGGACTGGGCGTGTTTGAAGTGATCGTGCTCGCCGCCTTCCCCGCGTATGCGCGGGCAGAAGCGCTCGCAGCCATGCTGTGTTATCGAATTACCTATAGCGTGGTGCCATTCGCTTGTGCCGGCATTGCCTGGTTGGTGTTCGAATCGCGCACGTTGCGAAACTCGCGGTGCTGATCGGTCGATCAGTTGGACGGTGGATACTGACGAATCAGACGCCGCTGGTGCAGGAAATGTCGAGCCAGCGCAAACATCCCGACGGGCATGTGTCCACGCGCCCGATTGGCGGCAGCCAGCGCAAACAGTTGTCGCTGTTTTGCGAACACAATCCGGTAGACGTCGCGGATGGAATACTTGGGATCCCAGGCATGTACGGCTTCCGACCCTGCCCCATTTACTTCCATGATGGTGAACTGGCCGCGACGCAGATTCTCCAGGGTTTGGTACCGAACATCGAAGCGGCCGACGTGGAATTGCGGCATATCGCGCGCGATGGCGTCGACTGCTGCGCTGAGATCCTTCGTCGCGTGGTCGGATCCATCTTCGTAACGGCCACCCACTCGCGTTGATGCGATCAGCGACAAGCGAACGACCTCATCCGCCGCTGGCACTCGGTTCGAATCGTAGCTGCACTCGTGCTCGGCGCTGCGCGTCGTGCGCTGCAGGCGCAGGTCGTCCCCAACCAACTGCGCGATGCTGCTGCGCCCGTCTCCGATCACTTGGGGATAGTGGCGCAACAGAATGCCGATGAGCGTTCCCGACTGCTGGTCTGGATGGCGCATGTAGAACAGACCGGCTTCGCCGGGCTCATCGAGATATCGCTGCAGCATCAACGCGGCGTTATTCGGATAACGCGCCAGGTAGTCGCGCAACGCGACTTCATCGTCAATGCGGCGAACGCCGAAGCCGCACCAGCCAAGGTCCGGTTTGGCGACTAAAGGAAATTCCATGTTCGCGTCACGCACTGTCTTCATCGCCAACGGCAGGGAGGCAGCGCCTTGCGCGTGGATCATGACGAAATCGGCCACCCTCGATCGTGCCAGTGCGCCCATGCAGGCGAAGTACTCGGACTTGGTGTCACCCACCAGACCGCCGGCGGTGATATGCGGGTTGGCACTGGATGGCAACGTCACGCTTCCATGGCGAATGCCCAGCCATATCCATTGCGCGACCATTGGCACCAGGTTGAGCCATTTTGGAAGGCGCTCGAACGCGCCAACTCGCTCCGCGGGAGGTCGCGAAAATGGCGCCGTCTCGGCGCTGCCAATTTGCGTGCTACCCACCACGGATCAGCTCGTAATGTATCGGCTTATACGTGAAATTGTTGGACTGACCCGCCGAGCATGCGGTTAGGCCGATCAGCACATCCATGCGTGCTTCGAAGATCGTGAAATCTCCTGCCCGGCTCAGCGGCGGTTGCACGCTGATGACACCTGTTTCGCCATCCACGCGCACATTCATGAAAACGTTGAAAGCGGTCGGGACCGAGTCGGGATTGATGCCGTGCGGTGCCAGCGCCGCGGCGAGATTACCGAAGCAGCCACGGTGCGGATCCTTATCACCGTAGATGATGCGGAACATTTCCGCCGAGCACGGAGACAACAGGAAATCGTGCCGTCCGACGGTGTCTTCGACGATCTCCAACAGCACGTTGCTTCGGTTTGAGTAGATCAGATCACCGACCCCGAAAAACAACTTGCCGGCGTAGTCGATGCTACGCCCGGACGAAATCGCTTCCCCCGTATCAACGCGACTGAAAGCCACAAGGTCGGCCACCTGCTGACCCTCCGGATCGATCACCTTTAGCCGATCGCCGCGCTTGAGTTCGAACGCAACACCGCTGCGTGGCGCGATGACTTCAATCATTCGGATTGTTCCTCTTCCTGTAACGCAAACGGGCAGACCCAGTCGTCACCGACGATACGACCGCTGTACTGACGTGCTTCGGAGCGCTGTCCAAATGCGGCCAGCATCGGATTTCTTGATCCGGAAAACGCGAAGTCGCGCGCGGCGATAGTGGCACGCAGGTTCTCGTAGCGGCCCTGAGCACGCAGCTGCTCAAACTGGCTGTGCAGGTTGAAAACCATGACCGGACACTGGGAGCGACGCGCAATCCTGCTCGCGCCTGGATGCAGACCAACCACAAAAAAACCCCTGCCGCCAACGCTCATGCTGAAGTTGCGTGATGCAGGATCATCGCTGACGCTGTTGTCCCAGTGGTGCTGCACGCGATCAATCGCATGGATCGAGGCCAGCCGATGCCAAAGCGCCTGTTCGAATTCCAGCTCTGAAAGTAGCGGCGAGCCCGGAAACAGAACAGCCAAGCTGAGGAACACGTCATTTTCCTTCGCATTCGCAGCGAACGTTTGCACGCACGCGGCGATGCGCCCGTCGTCTGCCACATGACGTATGTCTTCCGCACACAAGCAATGCAGTGCGTGTCGTGAGAGCGCGGATTTCGCGCCCAGGCACGGATAGGATTTGCGTCGGACGAATGCCTTGAAGGCCCGCACAGCTTTCTGATCACGAGCCGCGCTCGCTATGCCGATGACGTCGCCCGCGTGCGTGCAGGTCACTTTGAACCCCTCATGACACGGCCGGCAAACATCCGCGGTGGAACGTCGCCATGAGACGTGGACGACGGGCGCTGGCCCAGGTAGCGCGCACGTTTGCCCGGTTTAAGCTTGGAGAGATCCAGCCACACCAAACCATCGACGCAGCCGGAGAATCCCGGGTCGTCACCGAAAGCAAGAAACTGCGCGCCCCCCGGTTCGACCAGCTCGACATACTGCCGAAACAACATCGGCAGGCTGACACCCAGCGAGTCCAGATGCTTTTTCAGCTTGCCCATCGCCGCTGGCGAATCGAGCCCGTCGCATTCCTGCTCGACATGCCGGACGATTTCCGGCGATACGGCAAACGGTCGCCTGGCAGTCGCGAGATCAGGCATGCCGAAATATTGCATATGCGCCGCAGCAATCCACTCGCGCGCTTCGAGCGGCAAGGTGATCGGCATGCTGACCGCGCCGAACAGATACAGCAGTTCGGGATGCCGTTGCAGATATAGCCCGATACCCTGCCAAAGCTGCTCCAGCGCACGCGAACGCCAGTAGGCTGGCGAAACGAAGCTGCGTCCCAGTTCGAGTCCATGCAACAGGCGCAACTGTAGTGCCGGCGAGAAATCGAACAATGTGCTGGTGTACAGACCCGACATGTCGTGTGCGCTGGTCAGGCGGCCGGCATGGCCCAGGCGATATGCGCCGGCGACGCACTGTGCGTTGGCATCCCATAGCACCAAGTGTTCGTAGTGCGCGTCGTACACGTCTAAATCTCGACGCTTGCCGGAACCTTCGCCCACCTTGCGGAACGTCAATTCACGCAGGCGGCCAAGCTCGCGGATCAGTGGACTGTGCTGATCGCCGGTGAACAGGAAAAGCTGCTTGCCATCGCCGAGGTCGGCCAGCTTTTCGGACTCGCGAAGGTCCGCCTCGATGGCGTCGGTGTCATCGGCTTGCGCCAGTGTGTCGTCGATTGCAGGAACAGCGCTTCGCTGTCGACCGAGACTGTACACATGACTGCGCATGAATTCGGCCGCGCCTCGGGACGAGCCGTCGCTGCGATGTTCGAGTTCGTCGGCGCTGATCGGCACGCCCGCGCGCAGAACGATCCGGCGACCTGGCTGCGAGGTCGCCTCGCGAGGCAGCAGCGCGGTGCTGAGCGGCTTTGACAGCAGTGACACGGCGTAGAACAGTGCAGAATTTCGTGCACAAATATGCACCGGCAATACGGACGCCCTGCTGCGAAAAGCCAGTCGCGCGAATCCGTCCGACCACGCACTATCGCGGACGCCGCCTCGCCTTACCCGAGATACTTCACCAGCAGGAAACACGAGCAGCGCCTCGCGGTTTTCCAATGCTCGATAGATAAGCCGCGTACGCGATGCCGCTCCACCTCCAAACACGTCTATCGGCAAGATCAGGCTGCCAAGCGCCGGCACGCTTGCGAGCCAATCGTTGCCCAACATGCGCAGGTCTGGGCGAATGGACCCCAACCATTGCAACAACACCAGCGCGTCCTGCATGCCCAACGGATGATTGGCAACAACGAGTAATGGACCGCTCGCTGGCACTGGTCCAGTGAAACCCGGATCGACGCGGTAGCTGGTGCCAAGCAGTTCCAGCATGCGGTCAACAAACGCCAGCCCGCATGCGTTACCTGCCTCCACAAGGAGATCGTTGAAGCGCTCTTCGTTGGTGACGCATCTCAAGGTGGACGTCAACGCATTTGAAAACCTCGGGAAGCCCGACAACCAAGGCAAACGTTGGTGCAAACCGTCCTGAACTTTAAGCATCGTGTTGCCCTTCCCTCGCCGCTGCGCTTGTCGCGACGATCTCGGATAACGAAACAAGGCCCGCGACGTCTCCTGAGGTCATGCCGTACTTGGAATGGATCACGATCAGTGGCGCGCCTGCGTTGGATGTTTACAGATAGCGACCGTGCGGTACTCATCTGCGCACACCGGGATCGAATTCAAGCATCATCG
>JAYUYW010000123.1:0-2323 GCA_043752325.1 Rhodanobacteraceae bacterium
AGCTGCTGATTCAGCAGACTGTGAGCAGCAACGAGTACTGGCAGTTCAAACTTCAGGATGCTACTCGGTCGGGGAACGTCATTTCAGGCAACGCGCCAGCGATCGACAAGCTGCCGTTCGCAGCGCCCGACGATCCCATTCTGGAGGCGCGCCTGGCCGCGATCCGCGAGGAAGGCGGCAATCCCTTCTTCGACCAGCAATTGCCGAGTGCAGCACTGGCGTTGCGCCAGGGTGTGGGCCGACTCATCCGCGCCGTCGACGATCGTGGCGTGCTGATGCTCTGCGACCCACGCCTCACTGAAGCGCGCTACGGCCGCATATTCCTCGACGCGCTGCCACCGATGCCGCGCACGCACGCACTCGGCGACGTCGAGGCATTCTTCGCGCAGGATCGCGAAGACTGCTCCGCCACGTGGCACGACTGAGCCGCAGCATGCGAGCCGACGTCTGGAGCAAGTGGATCGATGCGCATCGCACGCGATCGAGCCGCGACATCACCCTCACGCAGACACCACCGCCCCGCGCGCGGCTGCCGCGCCGAGCCATCTGGCCGGTATGCGTGCTGCTGTTGGCGGCCCAGGCAGCATTCCTCGGATATCTCGCCGCCACGGCCAACTTCACCGGTGATGGCGGCTACTACATGAGCATGGCCGGAAAGCTGTGGACGGAAGGACTGCTGCACGATGACCCGTACCTCGGTTATCGATCGTATTTCGTGCCGCTGTGGATCGCCCTGGTGTCGCACCTGCCAGGTGCCGGTTTCTTCGTGGCGAACCCGGCTCTGCACTTCGGCATCAATCAAAGCGCGCTGTTCTTCCTCCTCACGGCTGCGCTGGTGTGTGCGGCGCGCCGAAAGGAACTGCTCCGGCAGTCGCTGCCCTACTTCGCGGCGACGATGTTCAATCCGTTCCTGCTCGCCTACGTCGCCATGCCTCTGCAGGAAAGCGCGCTGGTGTTCTTCGTGGTGCCCATGTTGCTGCTGGTCTGCACACCCGGCTGGGTCTCCGCGTCCACTCGCATCGCACTGGTGGTCCTGATCGCGTTTTTTGCCTACGTCATCCGCAGCTCGCTGGCGTGGGTCGCAGTTCCAGCCATCGCTTACCTGCTGTGCGCCGCACACGCGTCGCGCCCACGCTGGACGCAGCACTGGAGGCCTGTCTTGCACGCCTGCATCGCAGGCGTACTGTTGCTCGTACCGCACTGGTACGTCGTCGTGAACGCCCGCGACCGTATTGCAACCGGCGCTGCGGCCCATCACGACCTGCTGCAAACGCAGGTCGCCTGGGGCATTCGCGCATTCAAGTACGGCACTTTGCTGGATGAGCAGGAAAGCCGCGGCGTGTGGTTCCATTCGCCATACCGTCACGCAGACGCTCCGCACGACATCGGGTTCTACGCCCGGCATCCGCTGCAGGGAGCCGTGCTCGTCGCAGGGCACGTGTACAGCGGACTGCACTACGACGTGCTGCTGCCGTATTTCCGCCGTGCCGACATCCGTCGCGTGAGTGGCTGGTTGGTATTGTCGTCGTTGACGGTGTTCTACGGCGTCTACGGACTGGTCGAAAGCGTGCGTCGTCGCCGGTCCACGCGCGCAGAAGACGGCGTGCTGCTCACGGGTCTGGTGCTGCTGTCGTGCGGCTACACGGCGTTCGTCGCGACCGAGGCGCGCTTCGGCATCCTGGGATTCACTGCACTGTCGATCGCGGCGTGTGCCGTTGTCGCCCATGACGGCTCGCGCGCGCGCGCGATCGCGCTGCTGCCGTGGGCACTGGCGTACGCGGTCCTGGCGTGGGTCGTGAACGCGTGGCTGCTTATGTCAGCCGGACTCGTCGGAACATGAGCGCACGCGAAGCGCGTCACCCGCACGCATGATCTTTTTCCGCAACGAACGGAACCTTCGGGATGGCCAGGATCATCGGGCTGGGTGGTGTATTTTTTCGCAGCGCCGATCCGGGTGCGCTGGCCGCGTGGTGCGGCGAACATTTGGGGCTGGAGATTGATCCGGGCTTCGGCGGCGCGATGTTCAACGAAGACGCGGTGTGCGCGGGTTACACGCTCTGGTCGCCGTTCGCCCACGACACGGCCTATTTCGGACGCGACACGCAGGCCTTCATGATCAACTTCCGCGTCGATGAGCTCGATCCTCTCATCGCGCACTTGAGCGAGATCCGCACCACGGTCGACGAGAAGGTCGACGATTCGGAGTACGGGCGTTCCGGCTGGTTCACCGATCCCGACGGCAACCGCGTGGAACTCTGGCAGCCGCCTCGCGCCTGACGCGCGGCGGGACGCGAGCCGCGAGCTGCCCGCGCATTGCCCGCAC
>JAYUYW010000124.1:0-6131 GCA_043752325.1 Rhodanobacteraceae bacterium
GGCACCCCAGCGCTATCGAGCCACACCTTGAGCGTGCCCGCGTATTCCTTCATCGACGCGCGATCCTTCGCCGGCGCGTTGAGCGGAATGTCGAATACCAGCAGTCGTGCCGGCTTGCCGTCCAGCGAATCGGCCTTGTCTTCCTTGAGCGTGGCTTGCTCCAGCCTGCGCGTCAGCTGGCCTGCGTAGGACAATAAAGAGTTAACTTGCGTAGGTGTGGTGTCGCGCAGCAGATCTGCCAACGGCGTAACCGCTTCGTTGTCGCCGCTACGCTTGTTGGCTTCGGCTTCGACCTTGGCGAGCGTCGCCGCGTCGTAGCTGATCTGCAACGCGCCATTGCTCGATGAGGCGTTTACGCTGGCCTGTGCGCTGGAAGACTTGGGTTCATCGCTGTCGCCGCTTTTCGAGTTCTTCTGCATCGACAATTTCGCCGAGATCGCTGCCTTGCCGTCGAACTTCGCGAGGCTGGCGCGAAGATCGGTCAACCCGTCGGCATGCGCGAAAGTGCTGGTCAACAGTGTTGTCAGGATCAGGCAGGACAAGGAACGCATCGAAACTCCAAGGATCAAAGTGCCGCGATTCTACAGCCAAGCCGTGTTGGATCAAGGACACGCAATAGTCGAGAATGGACCTTTGCACACGGGGCCAAAGCGATGTCGAAACCAATGATCGAACTGGACGGGACGCGCCTGACCCGGCGCGATGTCGCCGACATCGCCGCCGGCACCAGTGTCAGCTTGAATCCCGATGCCTTGGCCCGCGTCGAGAAGGCGGCGAATTTCCTTGCAACGCAGGTGCGTCGCGGCGAACCGGTCTATGGCGTGACAACGGGCTTCGGGAGCAATGCCGACAAGCTCCTCGGCGCACATCGGGTACGCGACGAGCTGCCGGAAAGCGGTCGCGAGCAACATGCTGTTTCGCTGCTCGAAGAGTTGCAGGAAAACCTTATCATCACCCATGCCGTTTGCGTCGGTAAGCCGTTCTCGCGCGAGGTGGTGCGGGCAATGTTGGCGATCCGCATCAACACGTTGCTGCGTGGTCATTCCGGGATTCGGGTTTCCACGTTGCAGGCATTGACGGAACTTCTCAATCGCGATGTGATCCCGGTCGTTCCGGAGAAAGGGTCCGTCGGTGCCAGTGGAGATCTCGCGCCGCTGTCGCACCTGGCTATCGTGCTGCTTGGAGGCGGCGAAGCGTTCGTTGTTGGCGAGCGTATGAGCGGTGCCGATGCGTTAAAGAAAGTTGGCCTTGAGCCGGTGAAGTTGTCATTCAAGGAAGGTCTCGCCTTGAACAACGGCACGGCGCAGATGTTGGCGACAGCCGTGTTGGCGCTGGATCGAATGGAATACCTGCTGCGCAGCGCCGATCTTGCCGCCGCGATGACACTCGACGCATTCGCAGGGCGCAGTGGTGCGATGCGGCCAGAAGTGCATGCCTTACGTCCGCACCCTGGCCAGGTCGAGTCTGCAAGCCATCTGCGCGAGCTGGTCGATGGCTCGACCCTGGTCGATATTCCGTATCACCTGGTTCCACGCTTTCGCAGTTGGACGGTGGATGCCTGGTCCAAGCCTCAGCAGCAGGCCCAGCGCTTTGATATTGCCTGGGATTGGGTGCCACCCAGCCAGCGCCATGGTCGCGAGGCGTTCTATCAGCGCTTCCAGCCTTTTCGCGGTGGCAAGAAGCATCAGCCGCAGGACGCTTATTGCCTGCGCTGCGCGCCGCAGGTACACGGTGCGGTGCGCGATGCCTGGGCGCAGGCGTGCCGTGTGATCGATGTCGAGCTCAACGCTGTCACTGACAACCCGCTCATTTTCCCCGATCCCGATGACGAGGTTTTTGCCGATGGGAAAGCGGCTGGACGACCGAATCATATTGAAGATCAGGTTGTGTCGGCTGGCCATTTCCATGGAATGCCGCTGGCGTTGGTGATGAGCTATCTGAAGGCATCCATTCCCGTATTGGCGTCGATCTCAGAGCGCCGCCTCAACAAGTTGGTTGATCCCGCGACCAACGATGGCTTGCCCGCTTTTCTTACCGGCAACGAGGACGCGACAGATTCCGGTTTCATGATCGTGCAGTACACGGCGGCGGCGTTGGTCAACGACCTCGCATCTCGCGCGCATCCTGCCTCGGTATATTCGATCCCTACCAGCGCGAATGCCGAAGATCATGTATCGATGGGTGCGAATGAAGCACGCCATGTGCTGGAGATGACCGAGGACTTGTCCCACGTCATCGCGCTGGAGTTCTACACGGCCGCTCAGGCGTTGGAGTATCGGCAGGACATGCTCAATGCGGCGCGGCAGTTGTCGGCTGATGGTGATTGCGAAGCGATGATTGGCAAGATCGCCAACGCGCCGCGCGAGAATTCAGTTGGCTATGCGAACTTTCGGGAAGAGGTACAGCAACTGATGCAGGCACTCGCGGATGCCGACGACTTTCACGCCGGCCACGCGGTCCGCGCCGCCCATGCACGTATCCGCGAGCGTATCGCGTTCATGCGACGCGATCGTGCGATGGACAGTGACGTGAAGACGCTTTGCGACATGATGGCGCTGCGCGAAATCTAGAGTTGGTGGAACAAGCCTTGGTCGACTTGCTACTCCGACTGGCCAAGCGCAATTTCTGCAGACGAATCGAACACGCCGACTCAGGAAACGCTCTGGCGACATCCCTATGGGCTATCGGCGCCGTCGAAATATATTGAGTCGCCGACGGGCAGCACGTCCAGGAAAATCGCATTCGGTGCACCGGCACGGCCACCGCCGGTCTGCGAATTGACGCCCTGCACATAGACCAGATGGCGGCCGACCGCGAGTCCGCTCGTGTCGATGCTGCACGACACGAATTCGGTTTTCGTATCAAAACTGCCATCGCTCGCTCGCATGGCGACGGCAATGGCACCGGCGTCCCATGGCGCGTGATCGACGTAGGCATTGGCGGCCGTTATCGGAAAGGTCGGCTGGGTTCCATTACTGTTGTTGTAGCGCAGCTCGTCGATCTTGGCGTTCAAAGTCACAGGCGTGCCTTGATCCACCCGGATGATCGGGTCGATTGATGTCACGTCCGGGCCGAGCGGCAATTGGTACGGACGCCATGCAATCCGCGCCGCATACTTCAGTGCGGCAAGGTTTGCAGGGAGAATGGTGTCCTCGAATGCCGCGCATGGCTCGAAGAACTGGTTGCCCAGCTCGATCGTGAAACTGGGCGCGCCGAGCAGGCCGTAAAACGTGTCGTTCGTCGTACCGTCTGTCGCGTAGAGGCCGATGGCCTGTTGCGGCTTGTAATTATTCAAGTAGGCGATGCGGCGTCCAATTGACGTAAACGCCTCCGCATTTCCGGACGGCGTACTGGTATCGCCCCATGGCCAGAGCACCAGTTTGGAGTAGCTGTGAATGTCGAAGAACAGACCGGCATAGTCGTTGGGCGCCGGGAAGGCCGTTCCGTCGGCACGACGATCCTGAAGTACACCGCCACTGTACCTGCCATCCGTCCCTGGTATGCCTGCGACGTAGCCAACCAGATTTTGTGTTTCCGGCTCGGAGCCGGCGACTGGACCGCGAAAGGTGAGGCTGCATTTTGTGCCGCTCGAGCCGTTCAAAACCGTGCTCCAATGGAACGGGAAATTCCTGTTCAAATCGATTCCGGGTTGACTGCTAGCGCTCGGCGTTCCCGCGCAAAAGCCATCCACGCTATTGATGTTCTTGCGCCAGGAAATTCCGGTCTCTGCTCTCTTGCGCCCATCCGGATTCGCTTCCAGCACAAAACGAAAATCGACGTGATCGACAAGCCACGTCGCCTGGGGATCGGTGCCGTAACTGTTGACCAGCCATTCGGCCATCCGTGTGAGCAATTCCGCCGGGGTGTATTCGCGAGCATGGATCGATCCCAAAGAAACCATCTTCGGCCGGTCCGGATCGTTCGCCGCAGTGGCGAGGTTGGTGATACGCAACGATCGCATCTGGTAACCCTGTGCAGCATTCTGGGTCCGCTGCCAGGTAGGACCGATGTCTTCTGCACTGGCAAGCGCCGGATGGCTGCTTACAAGATCGTCGATGGTCGAATAGGTTTCTTCGACGGTGCGATAGCAGGCGTAGCCGGGGATTGATTCGATGCCCGGACCCTTCACCATCGCCAGATCCGAAACACGCATTTGCGCGGTCGCTGCCATGTCGACGGTGACACTCATGCCGGCATCTTCCAGCCGACGAATGCCCGCGTCATCGGTGTCGACGCGAATCGTCTGGCGATTCTCGTCGATGATCAAATGCTGGAATTCGCCAGCGATGGCGCCAACCTGAGCAGGATTTTGGTAGCGTGCCTCGATAAACCAGTCATCGGCAAGCGCCGGGGCGGCAGCCAACAGGAAAGCGGCAATGCCGCACCACAACTTGTTGATGTTCATCGCAGCGCTCAAGCACCAAAGCGCGCGATGCTACTCGGCGGCGACATCAACCGGAAGTATCGGAGGTTGGTCAACCCTACGACATCGTCGTCATGCCGCGCGAAATCATTCGCTTGCCCTCCGGGTCATCCGCGATGCGGATGTTCGTTTCGGCATCCCGCCGTCGCAGTCCCGGGGAGGCGGGGACACATTTTTCTTCTGGGGACTTTGCGATGAAATCCAGGGAAATCAAAATGGCTCCCTAGCTTTCGGGGAGATGACGACTTGCCGGTTTTTTCGGGCTTCCGACGGCTTTTGCTTCGGCCTTGACAACACCATCCTCGACTTCCCCATCACCTTCATCGAATGGAATCGCCGGCCCAATCTTCCGTCCACGCAGCCATTCATCGAGCTTGGCTTCGATGCGTCTGTTGCTGGCGATCTGCGGTTCGGAACGTTCCTCGATGCCTTCGTCGGTTTCCCACTTGCGGACATCCGCCTTGGCCAGGTCAAAAGCCTGGCGAAGAGACGTGGTCTTGTTCAACGCGTCGGCGAAGAATGCCTTACCAAACCAGGTTATTTTCGACTCACTGCCGCAGCCGAACGAGGTGCGGTCCGCTCGCGATGCCGCGATCACCATCGTCCCATCGTCGCGCAGCGGCTTGATGAACCCGCCGGAATAGCAGGCTGACACGATTATCACCTTCCAGCGCAAGTCGGGCTCGGTACGCAATGCTCGTCGCAGATCGTCGGGCTCGATCTGTTCAAGCGGCAGCGGAGTGAGGTCGACTAGCAACTGATGGTCCTCGCTGCCATGACTGGTAAGGAATACCAGCAGGATGTCCTGTTCCGGGTCCATCTCGCTTGCAATTTCCTGCACACCGAGGCGCAAGTTGGTCAGCGTGGCCAGTGGACGCGTCGTCACCGTCAACGGGTTGTTTATCAACGTCAGCACGCGACCGGCGTTATCAAATCGTTCCGAAAAAAGGCGCTCGACGTATTCGGCCTCGTTGCGGAACACGTCTTCGCTGCCGTCGCCGGCGAAGCTGATGACGTACAGGTTGGTCTTGCCGGGTTCGCGCGGCTTGATCGCGTCGAGCGCGTCGCGGAGCAGGCTGGCCTGGTTGAACATGACGGCTTCAGCGTTGAATGGCGGCGCCTCGACCACGTCGTCTTCGGTCTCATCGGTGTTCCCTTCGACGTCGGGATCCAGCGTCGCCACCGCCTGCACAATTTGCGTCGAGAAAATCGACTGCCCCGGCAAAAACCACCACGCCGCACCAGACACCGCAAACGCCATCACCGCAGCAAGCAGCGCCCGCCATTCAACGTGCGACACCAGCAAACGCGTGATGCCAATCAGGATCAACAGCCACCAGATGTTGCGCAACAGCTCCAGCGCAATTGCGGCCCACGGGCTTTGCCCGGCTAGCCATGGCAGGAAATAGCCGAGCGGCCAATCGATCAACAACACAACGGCGATGGTCGTTGCCAAGGTAACGGCGGCGGTTCCCCACAGCAGCGCCGGGCGCGCCAGTTGACGAACGAGAATCCACGCGGCGACCAGGGTCAATAGCGCGTCGGCGAGGATCACGACAACGCCGTTGCCATTGAATTGGCGGGGAGCGGCCGTGTCGAACCACGCGGTTGCGGTCGCGGCGATCAGATATAACGCGAGCAGGGCGATGAAGTGCGTTCCGGTCGCCGTCAACGCATCGCTGCGCGGACGAAAAAGGAAAGCAGCGCG
>JAYUYW010000125.1:0-14603 GCA_043752325.1 Rhodanobacteraceae bacterium
CTGTTCTGGGTTTTGCTGGTGTTGCTGTTTTTCAGTGCCAGCCCAGGCAAGCGCGACATGTACATTTTGCCGGCGCTACCGATGCTCGCGCTGGCGGCGGCACCGTTCCTCGACACTCTGACAAAACGGCGCGGATTGCGCATCACCATGTTGGGATTTGTAATCGTGCTCGGCGCGGTTTTTCTCGGAATCGGTTTTGCCGCATTGGTCGGCAATCCGGCCTTCGAACTCAAACTTGAATTGGCACGCGGATTAGCCGACGGCGGCGCTTTCGAAGCGGTCTGGATCAGCGTCGCGCTGATCGGCGCCTTGTTGCTGGCCGCCGCCGCCTGGTCGCGACTGCGCCATGTGATCGGTGCGCTTGCGATAGCCACGCTAGTGTTGTGGACGGGTTACGGCATCGGCATCGCGCCGGCGCTGGATGCCGAGAGCTCGTCGCGCCGCTTGATGGAAGATGCGCGAACGGCGGCCGGTCCGGCCGCGACCATCGGATTGATCCACTGGACCGAACAGATGTTGCTGCAATCGGTCGGCCCGACCACCGAATTTGGCTTCCGCGCCAACGTGGTCGATCAATGGAATGAAGGGTTGGCGTGGATGCGCGCATCGCCACCGGACCATCTTGTGCTGGTCCAGGCGGAAAGTTTGCCGACCTGCGTTCATAAGCCCGAGAAGGTAGGAGTCGCGAATCGGCGACAATGGTTTCTTGTCGACACTAGCGCGGCGAGCGCTTGCGTAAATCCGATCACTGCCACTGACCTGCCAACGCCAACGCCCGAGAACTGAAGCAACCGATGTTCAGTCGACGACCTGATCGTTCCATTAACTCCTGCACGTACGCCCCCAATTCATGCGCCATCTGCTATTCGCCAGCGAGCTATATGCCTTGCCCATCCTGCGGCCAATTGCAGCGGCGGCGCGTGAGCGCGGTGATGACTTGCGCTGGTTCGTTTCTTCGCATATCGCGCGCTTTCTGCAAGCCGACGAACAGCGGCTGATCGATGGGTGCGCGGTGCGAGAATGGCATCCCGATTCAGTGATTTCCGCAAGCAACTGGGTGCCGCATTTTTTTCCGGGACTGAAAGTGCAGGTTTTCCACGGCTTCAATGTCGACAAGCGTTCCGAGTCGCGCGGGCATTTCCGCATTCGAGGCTTGTTCGACCTTTACTGCACGCAAGGCCCTGCGACGACTGCACCATTCCAAGCCATGCAGCGCGCGTTGGGCCATTTCCGCGTGATTGAAACGGGCTGGTCGAAACTCGATCCGATGTTCAACGCATCTCTTCCCGCCTCGGTGCAGGCAGCCGCGCACGGACGTAATATCGTCGGCTATGCGTCGACCTTCACCGCGTCGCTCAGCTCTGCGCCGCTGCTATACCAGACGATTGCTGCGCAAATTGCGCGAGGTGATCGCTACTGGTTGCTTACCCTGCACCCAAAGTCAGCGCCAATCTGGCAAGACCGCTATCGTGCATTGGCAGGACCGAATGCGCAGTACGTCGAAGCCGACCAGCTGGCGCACATGCTGGCAGGCGCGCAAGTGCTGGTCAGCGATACCTCATCGGTCGTTTCAGAATTCGCAGTTATTGGAAAGGCCGTCGTCACTTTCCGAAACCGCGCGCCGAAGCCGTACATGATCGACATCAACGATGCCGACGAATTGGATGCGGCGTTGCAAAGCGCATTCGCTGACGATGCCGCGCAGCGTCTGGCTGCTGCAAGAATTGGCGACGCCATCCATCCCTACCGCGACGGCCGCTCCAGCGAGCGCGTACTCGATGCCATCCGCTGCGTGCTGGAAGACCGCAGCGTCGCAACGCGACGCAAACCCGCCAGCCTTGCCCGCCGCCTGAAAATTCGATGGCGTTTGCGCGATTTCAGCCGCGCTGTCTAACTGACAGGTCGCCATCGGGATGCGTTATCCTCGACTGTCTCTTTTTCGCAACGCGGAATCAACGTGACCTCAGCGCATGTATTGGTGGTCGACGACGAGCCGGATATCCGGGTCACGGTCAAGGACATCCTCGAAGACGAGGGCTACACGGTCAGTGTCGCGGAGTCCGCCGCGGCAGCGCGCGAAGCGAGGCGGCAGCAACGACCGGACGTCGTCCTGCTGGACATCTGGATGCCCGATCTCGACGGCATCAGCCTGCTGCGCGAGTGGAACGAGCGTGGTGGCCTGCCCTGCCCGGTCATTATGATGAGCGGCCACGGCACCATTGAAACTGCGATTGAGGCGACCCGGCAAGGTGCCTGGGATTTCGTTGAAAAGCCCATCTCGCTGGCGAAACTGTTGTTGACTGTCGAGCGCGCCAACGAGGCCGGCCGCCTGAAGCGTGAGAACGAAGGGCTGAAGAGCCGCCTGCCTGCGCCCGCCGAGCCGATCGGCAGTAGCGTGGCGATCCAGACACTGCGCACGCAATTGGAAAAACTGGCCGGCCACGATGCCTGGGTGCTTATCCAGGGTGAGCCGGGCTGCGGCAAGGAAATGCTGGCACGCTGGCTGCATGAGCGCAGTGCGCGACGCGCGGAGCCGTTCGTTTCCGTCGCGGCTGCGGCTCCACGCGAGATCGCAAGCTTCAGCGTATTCGGACGCGATGATGGCAGTGACGAAAGCCTGATCGAAAAGGCCAATGGCGGCACCTTGTTCATTGACGAGGTCGGTCAACTCGACGCGGAATTGCAGCAGCGCCTGCATACCATCCTCGAACAGCGCAGCCTGCCGCGTGGCGGTGGGCGCGAGCCGCTGCCGCTGGACCTACGTGTTGTTGCGACGACCAGCCTGGACCTGGCTGCGCTGGTTCGGACTGGCGCATTTCGGGAAGACCTGTTCTACCAACTCAATGTGGTCGCGGTCAGCGTGCCGCCGTTGCGCGAGCGGCCGGAAGACGTACCGGAACTGCTGCGCTACCACACCGATTTTTTTTCCAATCGCGACAAGCTTGCCTATCGCGCTTTCCCGGTGGCGGTGCAGAACCGCCTTCGCAATTATCCCTGGCCGGGCAATACGCGCGAACTACGCAACCTGGTGCAGCGCTTGCTGATCATGGGCAGCGGGGCGGAAATCAGCTTGGACGAGGTTGAACAGGCGCTGGCCAGCCATCCGCTACCGCCGACACCGGTTGCTTTGAACGGGTTGGTGGTCGATTTTTCGTTGCCGCTCCGCGAGGCGCGCGATCAATTCGAGCGCGCCTATCTGCTGCACCAGCTTGGCGAAGCCAGCGGCAGCGTCGGAAAACTGGCCAAAGCAGTCGGCATGGAACGTACGCATTTGTACCGGAAACTGAAGGATCTGGGGATTGATCCGCGTGCCTACGGCAGAGAAGACTGAACAGCATGCAACCAAAAATGAACCCGGCGACAACATGAGTGTCTGATTTGCCGTTACTTCTTCATCACATGTCATCACACCTCTCAAGCGTCGCCGGCAACGGTGGCGCTTTTTTTCGCCGGTTCGACGGCTTTCATGCAAAAAGGCAGTAGACAACGGGCAACGCGCGTCGCCATGCTGGTGTTTGCATCAATCAATTGCAGGGCCATCGAATGATTCTTGAGGGCAAAGTCGCACTCGTCACCGGCGCGGCCAGCGGCATCGGCAAGCGCATCGCGGAAATCTATGCCGAGCACGGCGCAGCCGTCGCGATCGCCGATCTCAATCAGGACGGTGCAGACGCCGTTGCTGCGGACTTGGTGAAACGTGGGAGGCGCGCGGTCGGCCTGCGCATGGACGTGTCCCAGGAAAGCGAAGTCGATGCTGGTGTCGCCCGAGTGATCGAGGAGTTCGGCAAGGTCGATATCCTGGTTTCCAACGCCGGCATCCAGATCATCAAGCAGGTGCAGGATTTCACTTACGCCGAATGGCGCCGCATGCAGGCAATCCACGTCGATGGTGCGTTCCTGACCACCCGTGCCTGCCTGAAGGACATGTACAAGCGTGGCGAAGGCGGCGCCATAATCTACATGGGCTCGGTGCATTCGCACGAGGCATCGAAATTAAAGGCGGCGTACGTCACGGCCAAGCACGCGCTGCTTGGATTGGCACGCGCCGTTGCCAAGGAAGGTGGCGACAAGGGTGTTCGCGCCAACGTGATCTGTCCCGGCTTCGTGCGCACGCCGCTGGTCGACAAACAGATTCCCGAGCAAGCCGCGAACTTCGGCGTCAGCGAAGACGAAGTCATCCGCAACGTGATGCTGAAGGACACCGTCGATGCCACTTTCACGACTGTCGACGATGTCGCCAACGTCGCGCTGTTCCTCGCTGCATTCGAAACCAGTGCCTTGAGTGGCCAGAGCCTGATGGTCAGCCACGGCTGGCACATGCAGTGATCGAAGCGTTGCGCAAGCAGATCGGTGGTCCGCGCGATGGCGCATTGCTGCGCTTTTCATTGGGACATGCACTGCTCGGCATTGGCGATGCGGCAGAGGCCGTGGAATCGTTACGCGCGGCGCTGGTATTCGACCCGAATTATTCAGCTGCATGGAAGCTGCTGGGACATGCGCAATTGCAAAACAACGACCATGCCGCGGCGACAGCAGCGTGGCAACAAGGCATCGGCGTCGCCACGGCGCGCGGCGATACCCAGGCGGCAAAGGAAATGACCGTTTTTCTGCGTCGAGCGCAACGCAACGTCTCAAACGACGCAATACCAGACTGACCAATACGGGATAGTCGAGCTAGCAGGTAGAATCCTTCGCCTGCGATAGCGCTCCGGGGAGCTTAGTGAACGATCCATCGCCGCCGGACGCGGAATCCGCGCTCGACACAGACGGCCTCGAAGGACAGCAATTCGGACCGTTTCGCCTGCAGCGCTTGCTCGGCGAGGGTGGCATGGGTCGGGTGTTCCTCGCGCACGAAATTCACCCGGCACGCGAAGTTGCGCTGAAGCTGGTCAGCGGTTTGTCCGCGGAGGCACGGCAACGTTTTCAGCGCGAGATTGAAGCGCTGGCGCAACTGGAACATCCGGCAATTGCGCGTCTGTACGGCGCGGGTCATTCAAACTGGGCGGGTGTCGATCAGGCCTGGTTCTCGATGGAATTCGTTGACGGCAGCGACCTGCTCGACCGTGCCCGAACACATGCCATCAACTTGCCTGCGCGACTGCGATTGTTGATTGCGATTGCCCGCGGCGTGCACTTCGCGAACCAGCGCGGCGTCATCCACCGCGATTTGAAACCATCCAACATCCTGGTCAGTGCCGACGGCCAACCGAAAATCCTCGACTTCGGAATCGCACGCCTACGCGACGACAACGCCGCCACGCTGACCCAAGCTGGACAGGTGCTTGGAACCCTGCCTTACATCGCGCCGGAACAACTGACCGGCGGGCACGACTCCATCGACGCGCGCGCCGACGTCTATTCACTGGGCGTCATCGCTTACCAGTTGTTGGGTGGCGAACTTCCACACCCGCGACTCGGTACATCGACGCTGTTTGAAGCGATGCAGATTTTGCGTGACGAGAGGCCGCTGCCGCTCGCCGCCCTGCAGCATGCCGCGCGCGGCGACCTCGATACCGTGGTGATGAAAGCGCTGGCAGGCGAGCCTGCGCAGCGCTATGCCAGCGCCGCCGCATTCGCCGATGACTTGCAGCGCGTTATCGATCACCAGCCTATTTCGGCGCGTCCACCGAGCTTGCGCTATCGCAGCGCGCGCTTCGTGCGTAGACACCGCGCACTGACCATCGCGACCGCAACCGTATTGGTCGCTTTGGTTGCCGCAACGGCTATCTCACTGCGTTTTGCCTGGTCGGCGCAACAGGCGCGTGCCCAAGCCGAACAACGCGCAGCGGAAAGCAATGCGATCAACGCGTTCCTGGAACGTATGCTGGTGTCTGCCGATCCGGAACACACGCGTGGAGAGAAACTCACCGTCGCGACGGTCGTCGATCAAGCTGAGCGCGAGCTATCCGCCGTCACCAACCAGCCGGCCGTGCAACGCGCCGTGCTGTCGACCCTGGCATCGACACGTCGCGCGCTGGGCGACTACGACCACGCGCTAAAGCTCAATGGCGAGGCGCTAGCCTTGTTCACGAGTGATGACCCGAACGATTCCGCAACGACCGCTCAACATTCGAAGTTGCTGCAAGCGCGCGCGTCGCTGCTGACCGACAAGGGAGACTTCGCCTCAGCGACCGCTACCCTCGCCGACGCACGCAAGGCCGATCCAACGCCAAGCCCTGCTGCCGATCTCGGCATGGCGATGACCGCCGCCCGCATCGACGATGAAGCAGGTCGCGTGGATGAAGGCATTCTTGGCTATCGCGATGTGCTGGCGGCGGTGGAAGCAGTTGGTCCACTCGACCCGACTTCGGCGCGGCAGATCGCGGAGACACTGGACTATGCGCGAAGCAATCTGGCATCGATGTTGCGCGAGGCTGGCAAGTTCGACGAAGCCGAGGCGATGATCCGCGAGGTGTTGGCGACCCGCAATGCGGAACACGGCGAGCGCGAACCGCGCACGCTGTCGGCACGCCAGAAGCTGGCGATGATTCTTTCCGCACGAGGCAAAGACGCCGAGGCCGCAACAGAAGCCAAAAAAGTGCTTGCGATCCAGCGCGAGGTGCTCGGCGACGATCACGGCAGCACGCTGACAACAATGCAGACCTTGGCCAATGCACGGATCGCGGAAGGAAATCTCGACGCGGCCGAACCCATCACCCGCGAAGCATTGACTGGGCTGGAACGATTGCTCGGCGAAGATCATGCACAGACGCTGTCGTCCATGAACTCGCTCGCTTTCGTGCTTGAACAGCGCAAACAAACCGACGCCGCCGAAGCCATGTATCGGCGCATCATCACCATTCAGGAGCGCGCCGGCGTCGGCCATCCAACTACACTGGCCCCGCGCAACAACCTCGCCATGTTGCTGATGGATGCGAGCAAGCTTTCAGCGGCGCGGCATGAATTCGAAGGTCTGGTCGCTGACTCGCGCCGCGCGGTTGGTGAAGATCACGCGATGACCTTGATCTTCAGCAGCAACTACGGCCTGTGCCTGGATAAGTCCGGCGAGCCCGAGCAAGCGCGCAAAATCCTAGAGTCCGCACAACGCAAGCTGGCTGCCTTGATGGGAAGCGACCACACTCGCAGCCGCGCCGCCGCCGAGCGTCTTGCGGATGTCTACAAGCATATGGGCCTCAATGATCTGGAAGCAAAAATGCGTCCCGCTGCCGCGCCATGACGATCGCACTCATCGTTGTCATCGTCACCATGACGCTGCTCACCGCCATCGCTACGCAGCGCTGGCTGCGGTTACGCTCGCACTTGGATGCGGAGCGACGAATCGCAGGCACGGCGTTGGCGGAATGCGAGGCGCTCGCCCATCAACGAGCCGTCGCGGGAGAGCGCGAGCGCATCTACAACGATCTACATGACGACCTAGGTGCCAGCCTGTTGCACCTAATCTACACGGCATCGACGCCGCAACAGGCTGATGCGCTGCGCGCTGTCATGCAGGATCTGCGTGACGTGGTGACCCGCTCGCGCGGCACGCCGGGAACACTTAGCGACGTACTCGGCGACATCCAGGCAGAAGTAAGACAACGCCTGCACGCGGTCGACATTGAATTGGATTGGAGCACCGCCGATTCGCTGCCCGATCCGATGCTTGGCAACGAAACCTCGCTGCACCTGCACCGCATTGTCCGCGAGGCGATCAGCAACGTGATTCGGCATGCGCAGGCGCGACGATTGCGCATCCGTGTCGCCGGTAACAGGATTCGGATTGCCATCGAAATCACCGACGATGGCAGAGGCTACACGACCGCAAGCCGCGATGGCTGCGGCAAACGCAGCATGCGCGAGCGCGCGGGCGAGATCGCGGGGAGCATTGACTGGGGCCGCGGCACCGAAGGTGGCACCAAGGTGTTGCTGACCCTTCCGTTGCCGGCGATGGCGGACTGATGGAGTCGATTCGATCCGCGTTGGTTGTGGACGACCTTCCCGCGAGTTGCGATTGGCTGGCGTCAGCCTTGGAACTGGCGTTTCCAGGCATTGCAATCAACGTCGCGGGCAGCATTGGCGAAGCGCAGCCGCTGCTGGATGCCATGCCGCAGCTCGCCTTGATTGACCTTGGCCTGCCCGATGGCTCCGGCGTGCAGCTGATCGAACGCCTCGCGCCAGGCGGTTGTTGCTGCATCGTCACCAGCGTGTTTGACGATGACGCCCACCTTTTTCCGGCCTTGCACGCTGGCGCCCAAGGCTATGTGCTCAAGGATCAATCACGAGAGCAATTGGCCGATATGCTGCGTGGCATCGGTACCGGCCAGCCCGCACTGTCACCGTCGATCGCACGGCGGTTGCTGCGCCATTTCCAGCCGAGTTCTGCGACCTCGCCCGGCAGCACATTGACCGCTCGCGAAACCGATGTGCTGCGACTGATTGCGAAAGGACACACCGTCGCCGATGCCGCGCGCCTGCTTTCGTTATCACCACATACGGTTTCAGGTTATCTCAAGGACATCTATCGCAAGCTCAGCGTGAACAATCGCGCCGAGGCGACGCTTGAAGCAATGCGACTCGGGTTGGTTGGCGATAACTGAGCAACGGATCTTGTAAGTGAGTCGCCCGCCGGATTCGCTATCGGAACCAGTGCGGGCGAGCAAGCAGATGGGCGCTACAGGTGAATCTAGAGCCTCGAATCAGCCGCCCACGCGACGACGGAACCAGAGTCCAAAAGCTGCAAGTAAACCGCCGAGAAGCGCCAAGCCGACGGGTGGAAGCGCAGGTACGGGCACGACTACGGCAGGCACGCCGCCACCCGGCGGCGGTACAGCGGTCGAACCAAACCCATCGACGTAGACATAGCCGCCGTGTGCTCCCAAAGAACACTTTGCGGCAACGACGCGCAGCTCGATCGGGCTGCCGATCGCGCTGCTAGGCAGGACGACGTCGATGTCCTGGAAATTCAGATATTTAAAGCCTCCCGGACCAATGAGGTAGGTGACACCGGGTTGGCCCGAGAAGGCGAACTGCTCGAAGAGCACGGCGTTGGTTGTCATGTTCTTGACAGATACGTAGAAGTAGGGTTGATCGCTCGGGGAATGGCCTGGGTCTTCCAGAACGGGGGCAAAAGCGAAGCGGATATGCGGCATGCCGTCGCCCGGATCGATATCGGCAGCGGTCAGCGTATCGACTTGGGTCATCGTGGTGATGGTCTGGCCGCCGGACTCGTTGCTCAGCTTTGCCGTGCGGGTGCCGGCGCGCGGCAGCATCAAGGTCGGCGCGCGCGAATCGCTGATCATTCCGACGACGGTCGCCGGACCTGAAGTAGTACCACTGATGACAATGCTTGCGCCGGTAAATGGCGGACTGCCGCTGAGACCCGGATTGATGCCACCGCTGATCGTCCAAGCACTATAGTCGCCGGTTTCGAATCCGCCATTGACGTAGATGGCCCAGGCCGGGCTGCTGCCGAGCAGCAATGCAATGCCGGCGGCAAGCGTGCTGCGATGGATGATGTTGCGCATGGTTGTTTCCCCTTGATGGTTACGTGAGTCGATGGAATCAGTCGTGTGGATCGAGCTGGTGTCAATGGATCTGGTTGGAATCGACGTCGGCCGGTCGCGCGCCTACAAACAGCGCAGTGCCGGACAATTCCGTCACGGCCGCAGCTGCGATAGCGATACGTTCGACTTGCGACACATCGGGCATCAGGTCGAAGGCAATCACCTCGCGTCCGCCCGAGCCGGCTAACGCAAGACGCATCATTCGGGCTACGCAGGGACGGCCACCCATGCAGGCCTGCTTATGCGGTTGGCCGAGCACCTGTCCCCGCCATGCCTCGATCTGGGCCGGCGTGGTGCCGACCGGAAACTTGGCGACGTAGTCGAACCTTGTTGTCACGCCGACTGCGTCAGCGGACGCATGTTGAGGGACCGCCGTGAACACGGCCGCGATCGAAAATCCGACGGCCAGCAGCAAGGCGGACGGGTGATGTCGAATGGTCTGGGGTTGCTTGGCCGCTGCACGCATCATCAACCGACCTTCACAGCGCGCCGGGCAAATTCCCGGCGACGGTACCGGCAGGATGTTACGAACCCGGAAGCGATGAGGGACCCCCCTGTTCACGGGGGTTCAATGGAGGACAGTCGACCGGTTAGCTGTATTAGCGCCGCAACATATCCAGTTCGCGCTCGAGGTCGGCCAGTTCCGGGTGCCCTGGATCGATGCTCCGGGCAATCTCGAGCGCGTCTTCGGCGTCGACATTGCGACGCTCTCCGATACGCGTTGCTGCCAGGGCGAGCGACGCATCGAGAAGTTCCGACGTATTGCGCTCGAAAAGCGGATCGTCGGGTGCAAGCTGACGTATGACGTCGAGTTCTGCCAACGCTGCGGACAAATCGCCATCCGACAAGCGGTCGCTGAAGCGTTGTCGCGCCAATTCTGGCAATTCTCGCAGCCCGTCCGTCGCTTCAACGTTGTCGGGATCGATCGCCAGCGCCGCGCGGTAGTAGTCGTAGGCGCTGGACTGCGGAGGGTCCATCAGTGCGCCGCGTCGTGCTGCGGCTATGCCCTGCATCAGCAGTTCGCGCACCTGTTCACTGTCGGCAGCATCAAGTTGTGGCCGTTCGTCCTGGATTTCGCGCGACTCAGCCAGGTCGCGCAGGCGCGCCTGCGCGGTGCGCAGCTCGTCAGAGCTGGGTGCAAGCGTCGCGGCTTGGGAAAGCAGCAGGCGTGCCACTTCGATGTCTCCATCCTCGAGGGCGGCGTCTGCGCGCACCAGCAGCGCCCGGGCGACACGACGCAAGCCATCTTTCGCCTCCCGGTTTGCGGGATCGTTTTTCAGGACGCGCCGATAAAGCGACAATGCCGACCCATCACTTTCGCTGACGTCGCCGTCGCGCAAGTGCTGCTGCGCGTCGGCGAGCAGTTGCGTGTTGTCGTCACGAACCTTCTGGCGCGCTGCGGCGAGGCGGCCACGCAAATCGGCCAAACCAGGGAATTCGGGCAGGTTGCCGGCGAGATCGTCAATGCGCGCGGACGCAGTAGGCAAGTCACCTTTGGCGAGGGCGGCATTTGCGGCGATTTCCAATTGCTTGCCGGCCTTGAGAAGACCGGCCCGGCCAATGGCGACGCCGTGTTCGCTGCTCTCGAGTTTTCGATACGACGCGATGGCTCCTTCCACGCCGATAATCCGCTTCGCAGTGAGAGCTTTCTCCGCCGCTTCAAGCAGTTGCGTCTCGTCGTCTCGGCCGGAGGCCGCAGACGCGATGTCTCTTGTCAGCGCATCGATATCGGCACCGCCGCCGCGAACATCGCGCGCCGTTGCGACGGCGTTGCGAGCGGCGACTAAATCTTTTCGGGCCAGCGCGTCGCGGCCACGCTGCAGCAACTGCTCCGCCACCTTCGCCGAGCCGCTGCGGGCGACTTCGTTGTCCTGTTCCAGTTCGCGGGCACGACGGAACGATTCCAGCGCCGCATCGTCGCTGCCGTCGATGCGACCTTCGACCAGCGCACGATTGCCCTGCTCAAGCAGGCGATTCAACTGCGTCTCCGGCAACAAGTCACGCAGGCCGTCTTGGTTTACCCATGCCGCGCCCACCCCCGCAAGCAGTATCACCACGATCAAAACCGGCACGACGGCCGACACTTGCGAACGCTTGCGTGGGCGAGGTCGTGGTGGTGCTCGCTGCGCCAGTGCGTCGTCGAGTCCATCCAACGCGCCCAGCTCCGGTTGCTGGCGAGATTCCATATCGGGCCATGGTTCGGTCGTTACGTCGGTCGATTCGACGGCCTCGGCCGCACGCTCGACTGCTGAACTGGAAAGTGACCGCTCCAGTTCGGCAATCGCTTCGGCGACTTCATCGCCAGTCTGGAATCGTTCCACGGGTTGCTTTGCCAACAGCCGATCCAGCAACGGTTGCGCAACCGCAAAACCCTCAGGCAACTGGGGCAATGGATCATCGGCATGGCGCACGCCCAGCGCAAACGAATCGACCGCATCGTACGGAGCGCGACCGGTCAGCAACTCGAACAGGATGATGCCCAAAGCGTACAGGTCGGAACGGCCGTCGACATCGCCCCCGCGCGCTTGCTCCGGGCTCATGTACTGCGGCGTTCCGATCACGGTGCCAGCCAAGGTGATTCGCGCCGCCGCCGGGTTGGCGCGCACGATGCCGAAATCGGTCAACACGGCCGAACCGTCTTCGCGCAGCAACAGATTGTCAGTTTTGACGTCGCGATGGACAAATCCCTGCCCGTGTACGTAGCTGAGTGCGCCTGCAATCTCGCGCACCACGCGAATGCCGAAATCCAGCGTGCGCGGCGTGTGGCGTTGGTCGAGCACCGCGCCGCCGGCGAGATATTCCATCGACAGGTAATGGCTGTCGCCGGAGTGACCTACATCGTAGATATCGACGATGTGCGGATGCGAAAATCGCGCCGCGATGCGTGCTTCTCGCAGGAAGCGTGCCGCGAAGCCGCTGTCCGCCAGCAGGGCCGGCGATATCACCTTCAGCGCGACTTCGCGATTCGCCGCGATGTCGCGCGCGAGGTAGACCGTCGCCATGCCGCCGCTACCCAGCGGTCGCAGCAATTGGTAGCCAGGAATTTCGATCATCACGGGTGGGCGCTTGGTGTATTCATTGCCCAGTCTGCGCAGCGATCCTCCAGCGCGCAACCATCATGAGTGACGTCGTGCCTGGGTAATGTTGGCAACGCCGAGCAACTGACCCAGCAATGCGTCCAATTGCGCATGATCGTTGACGCGCAGGCTGTAGCGCATTTCGGCGATGGCGTGGTTCTGATCGATCCGATGATTGACGGCGATCACGTGCACGTTTGCAGCAGCGATCAGGTTGGTGACGTCTTTCAAAAGCCACTTGCGATCGTAGCCGCGCAACTGAATATCGACGTCGAAGTGTTGCACACGCTTGCCGCTCCAGTGCACGTCGATCACGCGATTCCCATCGAGCGCGCGCTGCTTGGCCAACTGCGGGCAGTCCAGACGATGCACACTAATGCCGCGTCCGCGAGTAATGAATCCACATACCGGATCGCCCGGCAAGGGCTGGCAGCAGCGCGCCAGCGAGGTCATCAGGTTGCCTAAGCCATCGACGATGATGGCACTTCCCCACTTCGTGATCGCCGCCGTCGGGACACGCGGAGCAGGCAAGCGGGCGTCTACGTCCAGCAGCAATCGTGCGACATGGCCGGCGGTCAGGTCGCTTGCCGCCACCGCAATGCAAATATCGTCCAGCGTTGCCATGTCGAGTTTGCCCGGCAGGCGATCCAGCTCGTTCTGGGCGAGGCCCAGTCGGCGCAGTTCACGCTCCAGCATGCCGCGGCCCGACGCGATGTTGTAGTCGCGATCAATCTGCTTGAACCACGAACGCACTTTTTCGCGCGCCCGGGTGGTGTTGAGGAATCCGTGGTGCGCCGACAACCAGTCGCGGCGTGGTTCCAGCGTCTTGCCAGTCAACACTTCGACGATGTCGCCGGTGACCGGCTGGTGGGTAAGCGGGACGATGCGATCGTTGACCTTGGCACCGCGGCAACGATGACCGACGCTGGTGTGGACCCGGTAGGCGAAGTCGAGCACGGTCGCGCCGCGAGGCAGATCGCGGACATCGCCGCCCGGCGTCAGCAGGTAGACGCGATCATCGAGCGCATTGGTGCGGAAATCGGACAGCAGGGCGGGATTGTCATCGCCGTCGTCCTTGCCATCGAGCAATTTGCGCATGGCGCTGATCTTTCGTTCGAACTGGGCGTCGGCATTGCCGCCTTCCTTGTAACGCCAGTGCGCGGCGACGCCGAGTTCGGCATGCGCGTGCATGTCGGGCGTGCGAATCTGCACTTCCACGGTCAGTCCCGCCGGCCCGGTCACAGCCGTATGCAGGGACTGATAGTGGTTGCCCTTGGGGTTGGCGAGGTAGTCGTCAAACTGGCCGGGAATGTACGGCCAGAGCGCGTGCACCACGCCTAGCGCCGCGTAGCAAGTGGCTACGTCACGCACAATTGCGCGCATCGCGAGCAGGTCGTGCAACTGCGAGATATCGTCGTTCTTACGTTGCAGTTTTCGCCAGATCGAATAGATGTGCTTCGGCCTGCCCGACAGCTGCGCGTCGATACCGGCCTTCGTGAGCGCTTGCATCAGCGCATCCTGTGTTGAAACGATCCACGCGTCGCGATCACCGCGCCGCTCGTCGAGCATGCCGGCGATGCGCCGATACGCTTCGGGTTGCAGGAAACGAAAGGCCAGGTCTTCCAGCTCCCACTTCAACTGGCGGATGCCGAGTCGATTAGCCAGCGGCGCGTGTATGTCGGCGGCCAGTTTCGCCAGCCGCAATTTTTCTTCAGCAGGCGCGCCGAGCGCATGGCGCATCGACACCAGGTGCCGCGCCAACAAGATGAAAATGACCCGCAGGTCGCGAACGCTGGCCAGCAATAATCTCCGCAGACCCTCGGAGTTGCTGCCGCTGGTACTCGCGTGCAATGTCCACACCCGCTCAGCGGCGCGCTGCCCCTGCACCAGTGCGCAGACGCTGGCGCTGGTGTCGGCGAGGTCGGAAGCATGCGGATGGTCGTGCTGGATGGCCGCAGCCAGCGTCTCGTCGTCCATACTCAACCCATCGAGCAGGATAAGCAATTCGATCAGTTGTTCATCA
>JAYUYW010000126.1:0-6104 GCA_043752325.1 Rhodanobacteraceae bacterium
ATGGCCGAGCTGCGCGCGCGCCAGCGCTGCACATCGGTGCGGGCGGCATCACCGGTGATCCATTGCGACTTTCCGTTGGCGAGTGCGGTGCGGCCGTCCAGGCTCATGCCGAGCTTCACGCGCAGCCATGGGCGGCCGCGTTCGACACGCGATAAAAATCCGCGATTGAGTTCGCGTGCCGCTTCTTTCATCAAGCCGCTCTCGATCGCGATGCCGGCTGCCGCGAGCCGATCCAGCGCGCCGCCGCCATGCTGGTTCGCGTCCTCGCTGGCGATCACGACGCGAGCGATGCCGGCGTCGATCAGCGCATCGGCACAAGGCGGCGTTTGGCCGTGCTTGCCGCAGGGCTCCAGCGTGACGTATGCGGTTGCGCCACGCGCCTGCTCGCCCGCCTCGCGCAACGCGTGGACTTCCGCATGCGCATCGCCGGCACGCTGGTGCCAGCCTTCTCCGACAACGCGATTACCGTGCGCAATCACGCATCCAACACGTGGATTGGGATGCGTTGTGTACAGGCCGCGCTCGGCCAATCGCAGCGCGTGGGCCATTTGCGAATGATCGGCGGATTCGGAGCTCATGGAATTTTGACGGTCCAAAGTCAAAATGGATCCCCGCTTTCGCGGGAATGACGAAGGTTTGACGTGTGGTTGCGACCTAACCTTTACCCTTGCGCCGCGTCGGCGAGTTGGCGGCGACTTCTTCGAGCAGGGGCATTTGCATGCCGCCCATAGTGGGCAGGTCGCGTTCGAGGCTTTCGATCTCCTCGCGAAAGGCTTGCACGTCTTCGAACTTGCGGTAGACCGAGGCGAAGCGCACGTATGCGACCTGGTCAAGTTTTTTCAGCTCGCGCATGACCAGTTCGCCGACCTGACGCGAGGCGATTTCGCGTTCGCCGCTGCTGCGTAGTTCGTTGATGACAGCGCGGATCGCGGCATCGAGTGCGTCGACCGGGACAGGTCGCTTCTGCAAGGCACGTTCGAAACTGACCCGCAGTTTTGCTTCGTCAAAGGTGTGGCGGCGACCGTCCGACTTGATCACTTGCGGCAGTTTGATTTCGGCGGTTTCGAAGGTGTTGAAGCGCTCGCTGCATTGCTCACATTCGCGGCGACGGCGCACGGTGGAGCCGTCTTCGGTCAATCGCGAATCGATGACGCGGGTGTCGTCGTGCTGGCAGAACGGGCAGAACATGGCGCGGTTTCGCGGGCTTCAGCCCACGGCCTCGAATGTCTTGTTCTGCGGAATTCGCATCAGCCGTAGACCGGAAAGCGCTTGCATTGCGCTTCGACAGCCGCGCGTACGCGTTCGATCACGGCGTCGTCATTCGGCGCATCGAGCACGTCGGCCATCCAGTTCGCCAGCTCGATGCTGTCGGCTTCCAGGTAGCCGCGCGTGGTGATTGCCGGTGTGCCGATGCGCAGGCCCGAGGTGATGAATGGTGAGCGCGGATCGTTCGGCACGGCGTTCTTGTTCACCGTAATGTGCGCCTTGCCAAGCGCGGCTTCGGCGTCCTTGCCGCTGAAGTCAAGGCCTATCAAGTCGATCAGCATCAAATGATTTTCGGTACCGCCGGAAACGATCTTGTAACCGCGATCCATCAGAGTTCTCGCCATGGCCTTGGCGTTGAGAATCACCTGTTGCTGATAGGTCTTGAACTCGGGTTCCTGCGCTTCCTTGAACGCGACCGCCTTGGCGGCGATCACGTGCATCAGCGGACCGCCCTGGATGCCGGGGAACACGATCGATTGCAGCTTCTTTTCCAGTTCTTCGCCGAGGCCTTTCGCAATCACGAAGCCGCCGCGCGGACCGCGCAAGGTCTTGTGCGTGGTCGAAGCAACCACGTGCGCGTGCGGAACCGGGCTTGGGTAGACGCCGGCGGCAATCAAACCAGCAACATGCGCCATGTCGACAAAGAAAATCGCGCCAACCTTGTCGGCAATCTCACGCATGCGTGCCCAGTCGACCACTTGCGAGTAGGCGCTGAAGCCACCGATCAGCATTTTTGGTTGGTGCTCGACGGCGAGGCGTTCAACCTCGTTGTAGTCGATGAAGCCTCTCTCGTCGACGCCGTACTGCACGGCATTGAACAGCTTGCCGGAGATGTTCACCTTGGCGCCATGGGTGAGATGGCCGCCGTGGGCCAGGCTCATGCCGAGGATGGTGTCACCGGGTTGCAGCAGGGCGAGAAAAACCGCCTGGTTGGCCTGCGAACCCGAATGAGGCTGCACGTTGGCGTAGTCGGCCGCGAACAGTTTTTTGAGGCGCGAGATGGCGAGTTTTTCCGCCACGTCCACATACTCGCAGCCGCCGTAATAGCGCTTGCCGGGATAGCCTTCCGCGTACTTGTTGGTCAGTTGCGAGCCTTGCGCTTCCATCACCATCGGGCTGGTGTAGTTTTCCGACGCGATCAGCTCGACATGGTCTTCCTGACGCTGGTTTTCGCTCGCAATGGCGGCGGCCAACTTCGGGTCGAAATCGGCGATACGCTGGTTCTTGGAAAACATCGGCACGGTCCTGGCGAGCAAACAGGCTGTGATTTTAGCCGGTTTGCTGATCGCTAGCCGTGAATCGACCGTGGCGCAGGAAGGCCACGCATTGCTCCGCGACCGCGCTGGAAAACACCATGCCGCTGTGGGTGACCGGCAGACTGCAATGGTCCGCGATGCCGGGCAACTGCGTTTCGGCGACGCTGACGGTACCGTCGTGTGGTGACGGCAGGCTGCCGAACATGCTGCCCAATCCTATTGCCTTGGTACCCGCGATCACACCGACTTCGCGTGATCTGCTCCACTTATCGAAACCGGATCTCAACATCTCGCGGCTGCGCCCGAGCATCCAGTGCAGTCCCGTGTGTAAGTCCAGCCCACGCACGGCCGCACTGCCATTCAATGGCGATCCGATGCAGACGATTCGACCGTCCGGCAATGGTTCGTCGGTATCGACTGCGTGCAAGGCGACCAATCCGCCCAAACTGTGGCCGAGCAGATGGACCACCTGGCCGGAATACGCGCACATGCGCTCGCGCAGGCGTGCGGCGGCATTATCGGGCCCTAGTTCCAGGCTCGAATACTCGAAGTTCTCGGTACGAAAGCCTGCTTCCCGGAGGCGTCCAGCGAGTGCCGACAACGTGAACCCGGCCATCCAGATGCCATGCAGCAGGATGACCCGTTGACCGTTGCCGGGAGTCGGCGCGCTCAGATTTTCTTCGCCACTCGAATCGAGAGTTCCTGCAACTGCGTATCGCTGATGGTCGATGGTGCTGAGGTCATCAAATCCTGTGCGCTCGCGGTTTTCGGGAAGGCGATCACATCGCGGATCGATTCGGTACCGGCAATCAACGCCGCGATGCGATCAATGCCGAATGCAATGCCACCATGCGGCGGTGCGCCGAACTTCAGTGCGTCGAGCAAAAAGCCGAACTTGGCCTGCGCTTCGTCCGCACCGATGCCGAGCAGCTCGAACACCGTACTCTGCATGTCCTGTTTATGGATGCGAATCGAACCGCCGCCGATCTCGTTGCCGTTCAAGACCATATCGTAGCCGCGAGATACGGCTGTCATCGCGTTCGCCTTCACGTCGGCGACATCGTCGATCTTCGGTGCGGTGAACGGATGATGCAGGGCCACATGGCGATTCGCTGCCGCATCGAACTCGAACATCGGAAAGTCGGTGACCCAGAGCGGCTGCCACGTATTGCCGACCAGCCCGCAATCGCGACCAACTTTCACCCGCAACGCGCCCATGAAATCGCTAACCGTCTTGTAGCCACCGGCCCCGAAGAAAATCAGGTCGCCGTTCTGCGCGCCGACGGCCTTGAAGATACCGTCCAGCGCCGTGTCGTCGAGAAACTTCACGATGGGGGACGTCAGACCTTCCTTACCCTTGCTGATGTCGTCGACGCGAATCCAGGCGAGGCCTTTCGCACCGTAGCGGGTGACATAGGCGCCAAGATCGTCAATCTGCTTGCGGCTCAGTTCTGCGCCATTGGGCAGGCGCAGCGCAACAACGCGACCGGCCGGGTCGTTGGCCGGTCCGCTGAAAACCTTGAACTCGACATGGCGCAGATGCTCGGCGATGTCGACCAGTTCCAACTCGATACGCAGGTCGGGCTTGTCCGATCCAAAACGGCGTATCGCCTCCGCATAGGTCAATCGCGGGAATGGATTTACTAGCTCGATGCCATCGACTTCGTTCAGCACGTCGCGGACCATCGTCTCGACGAAATCCTGCACGTCTTCCTCGCGGACGAAAGCGAACTCCATGTCGAGCTGGGTAAATTCCGGCTGTCGATCAGAGCGCAAATCCTCGTCGCGGAAGCAGCGCGCGATCTGGTAGTAGCGATCCATGCCGGCCATCATCAACAACTGTTTGAATAACTGCGGCGACTGCGGCAACGCGTAGAACTCGCCTGGGTGAACCCGGCTTGGCACCAGGTAATCGCGGGCACCTTCCGGTGTCGCCTTGGTAAGGATCGGCGTTTCGATGTCCTGGAAACCGCGATCATCCAGATAGTGGCGAATCGTCGAGACCAGGCGAGTGCGCATGCGCAACTTGCGCTGCATGTCGGGCCGACGCATTTCCAGATAGCGATAGCGCAGCCGCATGTCCTCGTTTACGTTGTCATCGAGCATGAACGGCAACGGCGCGGCGGCGTTGAGGATTTCCACTTCGGTCGCGATCACCTCGACCGAACCGGACTTCATCCGGTCGGTCACCTGCGCCGCCGGGCGCGGACGCACCGTGCCGGTAATGCGCAGGCAGAACTCGTAACGAACTTGCTCGGCCAGCTTGAAGGCGGCGGCGTTGTCTGGCTCGATGACCACCTGGACCAGGCCTTCGTGGTCGCGAAGGTCGATGAAGATGACGCCGCCGTGGTCGCGGCGCGTGTCGGCCCAACCGCAAAGGTTGACGGTCTGGCCTGTCAAACTGTCATCGACTAGGCCGCAATAATGGCTGCGCATGGCTGGGAAATCGGACAAAGGGACCGAATCCTAAGCCCGATGCTGCTTTGCCGCAAATTTTTTTCGGCTGGCGCAGACCTGAAAAGACCCGCCGTAGCGGGTCCTTTCCTCAAGCGTCGATCGATCCCGGCCTAGCGCCAGCGACGCTCGACTGAAAAGATGGCCGCACAGCCACCGTTGACCCAGACTCCGGCACGGTTGTAGCCCCAATTTCGATTCTGGATGCAACGCGTGTTAGAAATCTGTCGCTCAATGCGAACCTCGCTGCCGCGACCAGTATCGACCTGACACATCTTGTAGCCATAGTCCTGGCTCTGGCATGTAAAACGGATATCGCGGTCCCAATCGTTGCCGGGACGCCATGGCCCGCCGGCATTGCCGTGGTCGCCGGCATCGCCCTGATCGTGGCCGCCAACTTCCTCAAACACACCACCGCAGCCCCGGTCTACCCAAAGTCCGCGCAGATCGAGGCCCCAGCTACGACCTTTGCGACATTCGTTGTTGGTTGTCTGGCGCACGAGCCGGGCGTCGTGCCACGCGACCTTGCAGCGCGTGTAGTTTTGACCGCGGCTTTCGCAACGCACCTGTTCGCGGTTGTTGCCATAGCGATGGTCATTGTCGTCGTCGTCGTGGCGATCGTCATTGTCGTAGCGACGGTCATCGGCGCGCCGGCCGTACTCGACCTGAGCGACGGCCGTGGCCGCGGTAAGCAGGGACAGCACCAGCGTGGCTGCGATAACGATAGGCTTGATCATGTTGGTCTCCTCCAATGCGGGTGAGGCCCGAGTATTGCCAATCTCGACACGCGTTTGTGTAATTGAACCAGTCGCGCAGGGGCTCCCGTTCAGTCTGAAGACTTCGCTGCCGGCGTCGTTTTCGTCGGGCTGACCGCATTGTCCGGCTTGCTGGGCACCGATTTCGCGCTGTCGGATTTCGGTGCTTCAGACTTCGCAGACTCGGACTTCCCAGCATCCGATTTGCACGTGTCCGGCTTGGTCGACTCCGACTTGGAGGAGTCGGACGACGGTGATTCGCTTTTCGGCGCCTCATCCTTTGTCGCAAGATTCGACTTTTTGTCGCTGTCCTTCTTGAAGTCGGTCTCGTACCAGCCGCTGCCGGCCAGGCGAAATGCCGGAGCGGTCAACT
>JAYUYW010000127.1:0-6101 GCA_043752325.1 Rhodanobacteraceae bacterium
CGTTCGACGGGCGTGATGGCCTGCGGGCAATACATGCGCTTGTGCTTCAACAAATGGCGCAGGTCTTCGCGGGCGAGCAGGCGGAACAGCCCACCGCGTCGCTGCGTGGCCCAGGCGATCTGGAAATCGACCACAGCTGGCATGCCGTCTTCGCGGACCAGCCAGTTGGGTTCCTTGGCGAGATCGTTATGGACCACGCCACGATCACGCAAGGCACGAATCAACCGATGCGCGCGGCGAAAGTAGTAGACATCACGCGGCTGCCCGATCTGCATCGGCTGGCCGGCGATGTAGCTGCGGTCGAGTTTTTCGCCATCCCATTTGAGTAAAGCCGGAACGCCATCGATACCTTCCAGTGCACGCAACACCCGCGCCTCCCGCGCCGCCGCCCATCGCGCCAGGCCACGCAACCACCAGTGCGCTGGGGAGATGTCGCGACGAATGTACACGCGCTCGCCATCGCGAACGATGGCAATGCTTCCGAATGCGTCGGATTTCAGGATGTGGGGTTGGGGATCAGACGAATGCATTTGGGGAGGATACGCGGTGGGGGTTTGGCAGTCCTGCGCCAACGGCCATTCCTTTGCAGACCTTCCACCTTCGTCTCCCCGGCGCAGGCCGGGGTTCAGTCGACTGATGCTGTTGGCACTCTTTGTCTTTTGCCTTGCTGTTTCAAAAATCTCAAAAGTCTGCCAAAAGCAGTTGCACACTGGACCCCGGCCTGCGCCGGGGAGACGAGGCGGTGTAGCGGACCAAGTAGGATGTGTCGTCGCGCATATGCGGCGTCTGAAATGCGAGAACCATGAACATCGACATCCTTCTCTACATCCTTTCCGTCATCCTGATCATCGTTGGCATTGCGGGCACCGTTCTGCCGGCGCTGCCGGGGGTCACCTTGGTGTATGCGGGCATGGTGCTGGCGGCGTGGGTGGGTGGCTTCGTCTACATCGGCGGAGTGACCTTGCTGATCCTCGGCATGCTGACGTTACTGGCGCTGGTGGTGGATTTCGTCGCAGGGTCGCTGGGTGCGAAGCGGTTGGGCGCGAGCAAGCGCAGTCTGTGGGGTGCGTTGATCGGCACCATCGTCGGGATGTTCTTTTTTCCGGTTGGCCTTTTCGTCGGACCATTCGCCGGTGCGCTGATCGGCGAGCTATTCGCCGGTGGCACCTTGCGCAAATCGACCAGCGTGGGAGTCGGCGCGGTGCTGGGTTTCATCTTTGGCACGCTGGCGAAGATCGCGCTGTGCTTTGCGATGCTGGGGATTTTCGTGGGGGCCTGGTTGTTGAATTAGCGAGGATGAAGGGCGTCAGTGCGTACCTCCAGCCCTCGTCACTCCCGCGAACGCGCCCCGCTCTCGTCAGTCCTGCCTTCGCAGGAATGACAAAAAAAGCACTACCCGCGATGCTCACTCGCCAGGTAATCCTCGCTTTGCATTTCAATCAGGCGTGATTCGGTGCGGGCGAAAACGATGCGCAGGCGTTGGCCGTCGTAGAGGGTGGTGATGGGGGCGGCGGCGGTCAGGACCAGCTTGACGCCGCGGTCGTAGAGTTCGTCGACCAGCTCGACGAAGCGGCGGGCGGCGTCTTCGGATTGGCGGGTGAATTGCGGCACGTCGGAAATAAGCAGGGTGTTGTAGCTGCGGGCGAGTTCAATGTAGTCGGCAACGCCGCGCGGGCCCTCGCAGAGGGTGGCGAAGTCGAACCAGATGACGCCACTGGCTTCACGCCGTACCGACACTTTGCGTTCATTGAGCGTCATCGCGAAGTGCTCGCGTTCGGCACCAACGGCGACGCGGTGAAAGGTGGCCAGCATGGCCTGTTCGGCGGCGGCATCGGGCGGGCAGTGGTAGACCGGCGCCTGTTTTAGGGCACGCAATCGCCAGTCAGTTGGCGAGGCGAGTTCAACGACCTCGCAATATTCCTCGATCAGCGCAATCGCCGGCAAAAAACGTTCGCGTTGCAGGCCATCCCTGTAGAGATTCTGCGGGGCAGTGTTAGATGTGGTCACCACCACCACGCCGCGCTCGAACAGGGCTTTCAACAGATTGCCCAAGATCATCGCGTCGCCGATGTCGAGCACGAAGAATTCGTCAAGACAGATGACACGATGCTGGTCAGCGAACTGCTGGGCGACGGCGACCAGCGGATCGCTATGTCCGGACAAGGTTCGCAAGCGCACGTGGATGTCCTGCATGAAGCGATGGAAATGCACACGCAATGCGGTGCCTTTGGGCAACGATTGCTGGAACACGTCCATCAGGAAAGTCTTGCCGCGACCAACGCTGCCCCACAGGTACAGGCCGCGCACCGGTGTCGGCTGCACGCCGCGCAGGCGTTGCCACAGCGATGGCGTTGCGACGTTTTCGAGGTCGGCGGCGATGCGGTCTAAGTGCACCAGCGCAGAGGTTTGCGCTTCGTCGCGCTGCCATTCGCCGGCATCGACACCGGCGGCGTAACGTGCGCTGGGGCGGGCGCCGCCGTGGTCGACCGTCATGCCGCGCTGCGCGGCTCCGGCAGGAACGGCTTCACGGCGTTCTTGATCGCACCGCGCAAGTCCATCAGGCGGCGGTGGAAGAAGTGCGAGGTCTGCGGCATGCGGACCAGGTTCGGCGAAGGTTCCAGGGTTTCTACCCAGTCGAACACGATAGCTGGATCGACCACTTCGTCATCTTCGCCCTGCACGATCAGCCAAGGGCAGGTCGGAATTGCTATGCCATCGAACTCCCAGCGACCGACCGGCGGCGCGACCGTGACCAGCGCAGCGGCATCGAGCGCGACCGCTTGCTTTAACGCCACGTAGCTGCCGAACGAGAAGCCGGCCAGCCAGACCGCGTCGCCCGGTTTCTGCTCGCGCACCCAGGCGACGATCGCGGCAAGGTCGTCGCCTTCGCCATTGCCTTCATCGAACTCGCCGGCGCTGTCACCCACACCACGGAAATTGAAGCGCACGGTATCCAAACCCAGCTCGCGCAGGGAACGCTCGATCATCGTCACCACCTTGTTGTGCATGGTGCCTCCCTGCAGCGAATGCGGATGGCAGATGACGACGGTCCCGGCGCGCGGGTCTTCTTCCGCAATGCCGCTTACCAGCTCGATCGCACCGATCGGGCCGGGGAACGCAACGCCATCGCTGGCAACGAAAAAGGTCGGTCTGCTGTCGTCTGGACTCATGGGCGGCATGATAGCTTCCCTGCCGTTGTTCTCGCGAAGGATCGAATGAATCACCTCGCCCACGCCCTCGTTTCCGGCGCCGATGAAGAGCTGATCCTGGGCAGCATGCTTGGGGATTTCGTGCATGGCCGTATCGACACGGCGTTGCCGCTCGGCGTGCAACAAGGCTTGGCACTGCATCGCGCGGTGGACGTGTTTACCGACAGCCATCCAATCATCGTCACCACACGCGCCCTGTTTCAGCCGCCATTTCGACGCTATGCGGGGATCATTCTCGACATCTGGTTCGATCATTTGCTGGCGCTCGATTTCGCGCGCTGGAGTGGGGAGTCGCTGGAGACGTATAGCGTGGATTTGCTCGACATTTTGTTACGGCACTCCGACACCTTGCCGCCTGAACTGCGCGGATTCCTGCGCTACATGCAGATGCACGACTTACCGTTGGCCTATCGCGACGAGGCGCGGATTGTGCAAGTGCTGGCCGGTGTCGGCACGCGTTTGAAGCGAGCCAATCCGCTGGCAGAAAGCATGGTCGAGATCGAGCGGCTGAGGCCGGAATTGCAGATCACGTTCGAAGCGTTTTTCCCCGAGTTGGTGGCGTTTGGGGAGCGTCGTCGTGGGTGACGATGACTTCATACCTTCGTCATTCCCGCGAAGGCGAAGGCGCACTTCAAAAGCCGGAGGCCGGTCAACCCATCCTGAACTTCGGCAAGTTGTTGGAAAAACAGAAGAATCCGAATGGGTCCCCGCATTCGCGGGAATGACGAAGGAAAAGGTTTTCGCGAATTTCGAAGTAGCTGCTAGTGGTGTGAATCAGCGAGTAATTAGACGCGTCCGCTACTTCACGGCCTGCAACTGACCCAACAACGTTTCGCAGCGGTTGTCGCGCTCTTCGTGGCTGGGGGCGATCAGCGGGATCAGCGCCGCGGCCGGGGCGGCGACCGCGCCGAGTACCAAGGCTGCGGCGCCCTTGGCGATCAGCTTTCCCGCTTCCACGCCGACATCGGGATTGGCGAGCGTGCCCTTCACGTACAGCGGGGAGCGCAGCGAAAAGATACGCAGGCCCTTGGTCTTCGGCACGACCCTCAGATCCATCTGCTCGTTCTTGAGATTGATCGAGCCGCTGATGTCGATGGTGGCATTGTCGGTGTCGAATATAGCCAGGCGTGTGCGCATCAGACCATCCGTGACGCCGAAATTGGACGCCGCGCATTCGATGATCACTTGTTTGTCGCCGAACATTTTGGTGATGAGGAAGTTGCCTACGTTCAAGCCGGCCAGTTCCATCAGTTCCTTGCTGATCGCGCCGTCGTTCATCAACAACATGACATTGCCGTCGGACTTGGCCATCAGGCCGGCAACCGATTGGCCCGTCGCGTTCAGCAGGATGTCGCCGTTGATTTCGCCAAAGCTGGCCTGCATCGCTTCAACCTTCGGAAACAGCTGCTTCAGGCCCAGCCCGCGCGCCTTTAGGTCAACCGTGCCGATCATCGGCTGCTTGCGTGCGTCAAGCACCACCTTGCCGCTGAGCTTGCCGTTGGCAAGGCCGACGCCGAGAGGATCCAGTGTCAATTTCGCATTGTTCATGACGATATGCGTCGACAGGCCGCTAATCGGCAGGCCGGCGTCCTGTATGACTTTTTTGCCTTCGAAAGTGACGTCGGCGTCCATCGCGTTCCAGCGATCCGTGCGAAATTCATCTGAAGGCAGCAACTTGTCGCTCGGCGTCGCCTTGATCGTGGCGCTTTTCTTGTCGCTGGTGTCGGCTCCGATCAGTGGCCCCAAGTCAGCCAGTCGCAACTGTTCCGAAACCAGCTTGCCTTCCAGCTTGGGGCGGTCGCCGCCGTTGTTGTAGGTGAGCGTCCCGGCCAAATCGCTGTCGCCAACCTTGCCCACAAAATTTTCGTAGTGGTAACGGCTGTCGTCAGGCTGGATGCGAGCGGTCAACTGGCCGGATGTGGAAAACGGCGGTGTATCGGGCAGGGCGATGCCGGTGTACGGAAACAGTTGCGCCATTGAGCCGCCCGACAGCTTCAGGCGAAGGTTGAGGCCGGATGGATCGGCCGGGTCGGTCAACGTGCCGATCGCACGAACGCGCAAGGCGCCAAGCTTCGCATCCACCTGCAACGGGAAGGGCCGCTTGCCTTCGCGCAAGGTCAGCACGCTGCCGATTTTGCCGTTGCCATCGACTGGCGCGTCGCGATACTTGCCCTTCGCTGTCCAGGCATAGGCGAACGCCTGTGCATCGGAGGGGGCTGACTTGCCGCCGTCTTCGCCGACCAGTTCGGAGAGTGGAATGTCCCTTTCCAATGGCTCGACGGTGATCGTCAAATCGGCTTTGCTGACGTTGTCGCTGAGGTTGATCTTGGCCTTACCGACGCGCAACTGGCCGAGATCAAGGTTCCAACTGCTGGGTTTGCCGTGGGAACCGAAATTCCAGTTCGCGTGTTCGGCATCGCGACGTAGCAGGTTCGCCGATGGGCCGGTCAGCCGCATGTACGGTAGCGACAGGTGTCGGCCGAACAGGGGCAATAGATGCACGGCGAATTCCGCTTGGTCGACGCTCGCAAACCTATCCTTGGACTTGTCGCCGACCCATTCCGGGTTGCCCACCTTGATGTCGCCAGCGCGGATGATCGGCATCGGAATCCAGCTGCTCCCGCCAGCGAGATCATCAGCCCGGCTCCAACGAACTGAAAGATCACCATTGATCGCGAAAGGACGGCCCAGCGCCGCGCTGGCACGCGCGTTGATGGTGGGCTTCAGCCGATTCCAGTCGAACAAGGCGCTCACCGCGACCAGTAACAGGATCAGTACGACGATGCTGCCAACCACCCACGCCAGAACCCGCAGCCACAGTGGACGGAGACGCGTGCGGCGTGGCGCCGAGTGAATAACAGAACTCGAGTCTTCGGAAGCTTTGCTCATGAC
>JAYUYW010000128.1:0-6080 GCA_043752325.1 Rhodanobacteraceae bacterium
CGCTCTTCTTCTGTCAAGCCGGCGATGCCTTCGACGCTTGTCGCACGACGGCGTCGACCGGGCAAGAAGAACAGCGTGTCGATCAGCCAGATCACGCCAGTAACGGCGGTCAGCACGACCAGAATCAGGGCTAGGTTGAGATCCACGTGGGCGTCCTGTTGGATAGTACTTCGATTACGACGGGGTAATGCTGTCGATGGTCCGGCTATTTGTCCATCTGCAGGACGGCGAGGAAGGCTTCCTGGGGAATTTCGACGTTGCCAACCTGCTTCATACGTTTTTTGCCGGCCTTCTGCTTTTCCAGCAACTTGCGCTTGCGTGAGATATCGCCGCCGTAGCATTTGGCAAGCACGTTCTTGCGCAGCGCCTTGACCGTCGAACGCGCGACGATCTGCGCACCGATTGCCGCCTGAATGGCTACGTCGAACTGCTGGCGAGGCACCAGCTCTTTCATCTTCTCCACCAGATCGCGACCACGCCGGTCAGCGTTGGTCCGGTGCAGGATCAAACTCAAGGCATCGACGCGATCACCGTTGATCAGAATATCCACGCGCACCAGCGGCGCCACCTGAAAACGCTCAAAGTGGAAGTCCATCGACGCGTAGCCGCGCGATACCGATTTCAACTTGTCGAAGAAATCGAGCACCACTTCGGCCAGCGGCAACTCGTAGCTGATCTGCACCTGACTGGCCATGTAGTGGATCGAGCGTTGCACGCCGCGCTTGTCCTCGCACAACTTGATGACGTTACCTATGTGCTCCGGCGGTGTCAGGATGTTTGCGACGATGATCGGCTCGCGGATCTCTTCAACGTAGTGACTGGCCGGCAGCTTGGCGGGATTGTCGAGCGTCACGACGCTGCCATCTGTCTTCAGGATTTCGTAGACCACCGTAGGCGCGGTGGTGATCAGGTCAAGATCGTATTCGCGCTCCAGCCGCTCCTGGATGATCTCCATGTGCAGGAGGCCAAGAAACCCGCAGCGAAAACCGAAGCCCATCGCTTCCGAACTTTCGGGCTCGAACGCCAGCGCGGCATCGTTAAGGCGAAGCTTTTCCAGCGCCTCCCGCAACGCCGGGTAGTCGTCAGCCGAGACCGGAAACAGACCCGCGAAAACGCGCGGCTGCATCTTCTGGAAGCCAGGCAACGCGTGCGGTGCGGGGGAACCGGTTGAGGTCAGCGTGTCGCCGACCGGTGCGCCGTGCACGTCCTTGATCGACGCGGCAATCCAGCCCACTTCACCGGCCTTCAATGCAGTCTTCGGCAAGCGCTTGGGCGTGAACACACCGACTGAATCGACATCGTGACTGCGGCCGGTCGACATCACCATCACCTTGTCGCGCGGCTTGATTTCGCCCTGCATGACGCGCACCAGCGACACCACGCCTAGGTAATTGTCGAACCAGGAGTCGATGATCAGCGCCTGCAAGCGATCGGTATCGCGCGGCTTGGGTGGCGGGATGCGGGCAACGATGGCTTCCAGCACATCGCCGACGTTGAGGCCGGTTTTCGCGCTGATCGCCACCGCATCCGTTGCATCGATACCGATCACGGCTTCGATTTCTTCCTTGACCTTTTCGATATCGGCAGTCGGCAGGTCTATCTTGTTGAGTACTGGCACCACCTCCAGGCCCATCTCGACGGCCGTATAGCAATTGGCCACCGATTGCGCCTCGACACCTTGCGCAGCATCGACGACCAGCAGCGCGCCTTCACAGGCAGCCAGCGAACGACTCACCTCGTAGCTGAAATCTACGTGTCCCGGCGTGTCGATGAAATTGAGCATGTAAACCTGCCCATCTTTCGCCGTGTACGGCAGCGACACCGACTGTGCCTTGATGGTGATGCCGCGCTCACGCTCGATCGGGTTGTTGTCGAGCACCTGCGCTTCCATTTCGCGTTCGGATAGGCCGCCGCAGATCTGGATGATGCGGTCGGCAAGCGTCGACTTCCCGTGATCCACATGGGCGATGATCGAAAAATTTCGGATGTTCTGCATCAGGATGCGATATGACCAAACTGCCCGCGTAGGCAAGCCGGCGATTATCGCAGAAAGCGCCGATCCCTACCGATTACGAGCGGAAAATCCGCTGACAATCGCGGTTCGGCGAGCGCTGAAACCGAGTTCAGGCTCAGGCGAACGAGCGCAGGCACCAATCGAACAGCGGCCCCCAGGCAACACCGAGGACCACCAGCGCCAATCCATTCAGAGACAGCACCCAGCGCAGCGGCTTGTCGTCCGGCAGCGCCAGCGCGCCTTCGTCGGCCTTCTCAAAGTACATTACCTTCACGACGCGCAGGTAGTAGAAGATGCCGACGATGGCAAAAACGACCGCGACGATAGCCAACCAGATGTAGCCAACGTCGATCGCGGCTTGCAGCACCAGCAGCTTGCCGAAGAATCCGAACAGGGGCGGCACGCCAGCCAGCGAAAACATGACGACTGCCATCATTCCGGCATACCAGGGACTACGTTGCGCCAGTCCACGAAAATCATCGATTTCCTCGGCTTCGAAACCCGCCCGCGACAGCACCATCATGATGCCGAATGCGATGGCGGCGGTGATCGAATAACTGATCGCGTAAAACAACGAGGCGGCGTAGCCGGCGGTGCTGCCATTGACGAAGCCAAGGAACAGAAATCCGACGTGCGAAATGGTCGAGTACGCCAGCATGCGCTTGAGGTTGGTTTGGGCAATCGCCAGCACGTTGCCGATCACCAGTGACAGCACGGCGAGGATCGCCAGCATCAAGGTCCATTGAGCGCTCAGCGGCCCCAGCGCACCGTCAAGCAAGCGCCAGGCCATGCCGAAGGCCGCGAGCTTGGGAGCAGATCCGATGAACACCGTGATCGCCGTTGGCGCGCCCTGGTAAACGTCGGGCAACCACATATGAAACGGCGCGGCGCCAAACTTGAACGCGATGCCCGCGATCAGGAACACCAGTCCGAACGCGATCAAGTGTGGATGCGCGACGGTGCCGATTGTTGCGTGGATGGTCGCGAGATCGAGGCTTACCGTAGCGCCATAGATCATCGACATGCCGTACAGGATCAGTCCCGATGCGAGCGCCCCCAACACAAAATACTTGATCGCCGCTTCCGACGACACGGAACTGTCGCGATTGAGCGCGACCAGTGCGTACGAACACAGGGTCAGCAATTCCAGTCCAAGATAGACGGTGATCAGGCTGCCCGCCGAAACCAGCAACATCATGCCCAACGTGGCGAACAGAATCAGCAGGTAAATCTCGCCGATCAGCAACTTGCGTTCGCGCAGGTAGTTGCGTCCGTAAATCAAGCTGAGCGCGCTGGTCATCAGGATGAAGACCTTCAGGATTGTCGCGACACCATCTCGGATGAACATGTTGTTGAACGCCAACATGCGCTCGCCGGTTTCCGGGGCGCCGACGCAGACAAGCACCGCGGTGATCGCCAGCGCGAGCAAGGACAGCCAATGCGTGAGTGCGCGCGATGATTGCTCGACGAACAGATCAAGCATGAGGATCAGCAGGGTAGCGCCGAGCAGGACCAGTTCCGGCATCAGAACCAAAAGTTCAGCGGGGTTGAATGTCATCGTCATGCCTTTGCCAACAGCAGGCGGCCGACAATCTGCTGGATCGAAGTGTCCATCAGGTCGGTCAGCGGTTTCGGATAGAGGCCGATCAACAAAACGCCAATCGCGAATCCACCCAGCACGATCCACTCACGCGCATTTATGTCGTGCAGTTTGGCGACATTGTCGTTCGCCACGTCGCCAAAGATCACCCGCTTGACTAGCCACAACGTGTATGCCGCACCGATAATCAGGGTGAACGCGGCGACAAACGCGAACCAGAAATTGGCCTGGAATGCTGCCAGGATCACCATGAACTCGCCGACGAAGCCGCTGGTGCCGGGCAAGCCGACATTGGCCATCGCGAACAGCACGAAGAAGGTCGCGAACCGCGGCATCGTATTGGCGACGCCGCCGTAGTCGTGGATCATGCGCGTGTGCATTCGGTCGTAGAGCACGCCGATGCAGGAGAACATCGCGCCCGATACGAATCCGTGCGAAATCATCTGCACCATTGCGCCCTGCATGCCGAGCTGAGCGGCTTGAAGGTTGTTCTGATCGCGGACCAGGGCCAGCGCGATGAAGATACCCAGCGTCACGAACGCCATATGAGCTATCGACGAATAGGCGATCAGCTTCTTCATGTCGTCCTGCACCAGGGCGACGTAACCAATGTAGACCACGGCGATCAGGCTCATTGCGATCACGACCCACGCGTATTCCTGCGAGGCATCGGGTGTAATCGGCAGCGAGAAACGCAGGAAGCCATAACCGCCCACTTTCAACATGATTGCCGCAAGGATCACCGAGCCACCGGTAGGTGCTTCGACGTGCGCGTCGGGTAGCCAGGTATGCACCGGCCACATCGGAACCTTGATCGCAAATGCAATCAGGAACGCGAAGAACAGCCAGGCCTGCTCGGTTGGCCCTAAACCCGCGTTCGCGAACGCGGCCATCGAGAATTCGCCCGTCTTCATGTGCAGGTAGATGAGTCCGACCAGCATGAAGATGGAACCGAAGAAGGTGTAGATGAAAAACTTGAGCGTTGCATAGACGCGTCGCGCGCCACCCCAGATACCGATGATGATGAACATCGGGATCAGCATGGCTTCAAAGAAGATGTAGAACAGCAAAGCGTCGGTCGCCGCGAACACGCCGATCAGCAAACCTTCCAGCGCCAGCATTGCCGCCATGTAGAGGCTTACTTTTTGCTTGATGGGTCCCCAAGACCCCACGATGACGAGCACACTGGTGAACCCGGTCAAGCCGATCAACGCCACGGAAATACCGTCGGCACCGAGCGCATAGTTGGCGCGCAGCGCGTTGATCCACGGATGAAGTTCAATGAACTGCATCGTGGCCGCGCCAGTCGCCGTGTGGTCGTAAGCCAGATACAGGGCGATGCTGACGACGAACGTCGCCAACGCGAAGAAAAAGCTTGTCCAGCGCGCCGCGTTGTCGTTGTTGCGCCCAATCGCAAGCACGACGATGGCACCGAGCATCGGAAACCAGATCAGCGTGGTCAACAGGGGAAGGTTCAAGAACATGCTTGGCATTCCCCGTGTCAGCCGGCCACCGGCATCGCGACCCACCAAAGCCCACCGAGCAGCAGGACCAAGCCGAAGATCATCGCGAAGGCGTAGTGATAGAGATAGCCCGATTGCAGGCCGCGCAGGCGTTGTGCCATTCGAGAGACCAGACCGACCGAACCGTCGATGGCGCCGTCGATCACGGCGACGTCGCCGAATTGCCACAAGCCACGACCGAAGGCAATGCCGCCCTTCGAGAAAACTGCCTGGCTGGCGGCGTCGGCGTAGTACTTGTTCATCAGCAAGGTCTGGATAGGACGGAAGGTGCGTGCAAACCAGTCAGCAATCGACGGCTTCAACAACCAGATCCAGGTCGCCACCGCAAAACCAACGAAGGCCAGCCAGAACGGAGCGGCAGTGAAGCCATGCAACAACATCGCGCCTGCACCATGGAACTCCCCGGCCAGATGGCCGATCACGTTATTGGCCTCGTGCACGAAGATCGACCCCCGGAAGAAGTCACCGAAGAGCATTGGTCCGATCGTCAGGTAACCGATCACGATCGAAGGGATGGCGAGCAGCACCAGCGGCAAAGTGACTACCCACGGCGATTCTTTAGGCGCATGAGCGAGATGGCCCGGCTCGGGGTATCCATGATCCTCATCGGAGTGAGCATGGCCGTGACCATGATGATCGTCGACGACAAAGCGCTCCTTGCCGTGGAAGGTCATGTAGAGCAAGCGGAACGAATACAGCGCCGTGACGAACACGCCGATCAGAACGCAGACGTAGGCATAGCCGGAACCGAAGCGATGCGACTCGCCGACCGCCTCGATAATGGCGTCCTTGGAGAAAAATCCGGCGAAACCCGGCGCGCCAGACAGTGCCAGCGAACCGATCCACATCGTGATCCAGGTGATCGGCATGTAACTACGAAGACCGCCCATACGGCGCATGTCCTGCTCATGATGCATGGCAATGATCACCGAGCCTGCGCCAA
>JAYUYW010000129.1:0-6075 GCA_043752325.1 Rhodanobacteraceae bacterium
GGCTGCAACTTTATTCACGGCCTTTTTCACGGCTTTCTTTGCCGTCGCAACTTTCTTCGTGGCGGTCTTCTTCATCGCCATTGACTTCTTGCTGACAGCCTTCTTCGCGGCGCTGATTTTCTTGCCGACAGCTTTCTTCGTCGCGGCTGCTTTCTTGCCGACAGCCTTCACCACATTGGCTTTCTTCGCCGTCATTTTCTTCGCGACAGGCTTCTTGGCGACGGACTTCGTAGCATTTGCCTTCTTGGCAGCCACCTTCTTGCCAGCCTTGCTCGCAACCTTCTTGGTCTCCGCCTTCTTCGCGGCAACCTTCGCTTCTATTTTTTTCTCACCCTTGGTCACGGCGGACTTCACCGAATCCATCGCCTTCTTTGCACCTGCCTTGATCTGCGAGGCGACAGTGGCGTTTTTCTTGTCCAATCCGGTAGCGGACTTGGCCTTGGCGACGACCGTCTTGACCCGGCGTGCGGCTTGCTTGCGCGCCTTGCCCAGCGAATTGCCGACCTTGTCGGCGGTACTCTTAACGACGCTGCCGGTATCGCTGGCAGCAACGCTTACCGACGCGGCGATGGCGCTGGCTGCATCGGCGAACGCGCCGCCAACCAGGCTTGCGCCGTCCTTGAAGTTGTCCATGTTGCTACCGGCTGCTTTCTTTTTGTTGGTCATGACGGATTGCCTTGAATGGAGTGATTGAGGATGGATCGATTGCACGCGTGGATCGTACGGCCACTATGAATGCCGCAGCAAAACTTTACCTGTAATTGCAGCCTGCGGGGAGCCAATGCAACCTTAGGTGAAGTTTGACTAGAACTTGCCGTAATAACCTTCCTTGAGTGCATCGAAAAGATTGGCTGCGCTGTGCATCTCGCCGTCGTACTCAATCTCTTCGTTGCCGCGCGCCTCGACGAACGATCCATCGTCCAGCTCGAAGCGGTACACGGTGCTTTCCAGATCATGCTCCTTCACCAGCACGCCCTGGAAGGCTGCCGGATTGAAACGGAACGTGGTGCATCCCTTCAGTCCCTGCTCGTGGGCGTATCGGTATATATCCTTGAAATCTTCATACGGATAGTTAGTGGGCACGTTCGCGGTTTTGGAGATCGACGAGTCGACCCACTTCTGCGCGGCGGCTTGGATATCAACGTGTTCCTTCGGGCTGATGTCGTCCGCGGCAACGAAGTACTCCGGCAATTTTTCTTCAGCCTTGTCCGAGTACGGCATCGCCTGGCCGTTGATCAGTTCGCGATAGGCGAGCAACTCGTAGCTGTAGACCTCAACCTTTTCCTTGGATTTGCGACCCTCGCGAATCACGTTGCGCGAGTAGTGGTGCGCAAAGCTGGGCTCGATGCCGTTCGATGCGTTGTTGGCCAGTGACAGCGAGATCGTACCGGTCGGCGCGATCGACGAGTGATGGGTAAAACGCGCGCCAACCGATGCCAGTTCGGCGACCAGTTCGGGCGCGACCTCGGCGATGCGCTGCATGTAACGCGAGTACTTCGCATGCAGCACGCTGGCCTTGATCGGATCGCCAAGCTTGTAACCATCGAAGGCCATTTCCGGGCGCTTGCGCAACATTTCCGCAGTCACGTTGAGTGTTTCGGTGAGGATTGGCGCCGCGCCTTTTTCCTTGGCGAGCGACAACGCCACTTCCCAACCAGCGATGGCCATTTCACGCGCTACTTCTTCGGTGAACGTGCAGGCCTCGGCGGTGCCGTAGCGTTGCTTGAGCATGGTCAGCGTCGAACCCAAGCCAAGGAAGCCCATGCCATGGCGACGCTTGGACTTGATCTCGTCGCGCTGCTTTTCCAGCGGCAGGCCATTGATCTCGACCACGTTGTCGAGCATGCGCGTAAACACGCGAACGACCTCGCGATACTCGTCCCAATCAAAGCGCGCCTTCGGCCCAAACGGATCGCGCACAAAAGTGGTCAGGTTGACCGAACCGAGGAGGCAGGAACCGTACGGCGGCAATGGCTGTTCGCCGCAAGGATTTGTGGCGCGGATGTCTTCGCACCACCAGTTATTGTTCATTTCGTTGACGCGATCAATCAGGATGAAACCTGGCTCGGCGTAGTCGTACGTCGACACCATGATCATGTCCCACAGATGGGTTGCCTTGATCTGTCCGTAAATCTTGCAGGCGACCAAGCCATCTTCGCGGTCAACGTAATGCTTGTGAGTGGGCCACTCGCGCCATACCACTTTGCTGGCGTCATCAAAATCGATCTCATGTTTTTCCTTGACGTGGATTGGGAACACGAGCGGCCAATCGTCGTCGTTTGCAACGGCTTCCATGAATCCGTCGGTGATCAGCAGACTGAGGTTGAATTGGCGCAGGCGACCATCCTCGCGCTTGGCGCGGATGAATTCCTTGGCATCGGGATGACTGATGTCGAAGGTGCCCATCTGTGCACCTCGCCGGCCACCCGCCGAGGACACCGTGAAACACATCTTGTCGTAGATATCCATGAACGACAGTGGCCCTGACGTGTACGCGCCGGCGCCCGACACGTAGGCTCCGCGAGGGCGAAGCGTCGAAAATTCGTAGCCGATGCCGCAACCCGCTTTCAGGGTTAGCCCGGCCTCGTGGACCTTGTCGAGGATGTTGTCCATCGAATCGTCGATGGTGCCCGACACGGTGCAGTTGATCGTCGAAGTCGCTGGTTTATGAGCCAGCGCGCCGGCGTTGGAGGTAATGCGTCCGGCCGGAATCGCGCCACGCCGCAGCGCCCACAGGAATCGCTCATTCCAGGCTTCGCGCTGTACGGGCGTGGCTTCTACGTCAGCCAGTGCCTTGGCGACGCGCTGATACGTGTCATCGATGGTGGCGTCGACGGCGTCGCCACTCTTGGCCTTGAGCCGGTATTTCTTGTCCCAGATGTCCCACGACGCGGGCTGCAAAGCGATGTCCAGTGCGCCGCGCTTGAGCGGCTCCATTCTCACAGTACTCATTCCTCGGTCATCTCCCCGGTGCCAATAGTATTGCGCTCGCCATGCGTGGCGTATGCGCTTGAAAAGCGCCGTTTCGCACTTCGGCGACTTCGGCGAAACGATGGCCACTAACCCAATCGGTGGCATTTCCTGCGCAGGCCTTCCACTAGATGTTGTGCCGCGCGAACCTAAACGTACGCCGCGAGGCGATCGCTGGCAAGGGGTTGGATGGCAATTGACTGAAGTTTTTTTTTGGCTGCTGCCTCAGCCCTTGTAAACCGGGGCGCCTGCCGAAGGAAACCTCCGCGACCGACCGCGGTCAGAGTCGGCCTCGCCGACCCCGACCTCTCAAAAAGTGGCCGGTGCCCGCCAATGACCTCTGCGCAATTCACCCCACAGGACTATCGATGAGCGACTTCAACCGACCTGCCATCCGCCCGGCGACTTGGCTGCTGCTGGCAACCACGATCGCCTTGTTGGTGGTCTGCACCGTCCTCGGTTTTAGCCGAAACAGCAGCGCCGCACTGCCCGACATGATCGCCGGTTCTCCGGTGCCGTCGCTGGCGCCGATGCTGGAAAAAATCACCCCGGCCGTAGTCAACATCAACACCAAGACCCATGTGCAGGTGCGAGACCCGTTCTTTGATGATCCGGTGTTCCGTCGCTTCTTCGGTAGCGGCGCTGTCCAGCCGCGCGAACGGGTGCAGCAGTCGCTGGGGTCGGGCGTGATCGTCGATGCGGCCAACGGCTACGTGCTTACCAACAACCACGTCATTGATGGCGCCGACGATGTCTCGGTAACGCTGACCGACGGTCGCACCCTGGCCGGCACGGTCGTCGGCTCCGATCCCGATACCGACCTTGCAGTGCTTCAGATTCCCGCCGAACGCTTGAGTGCGATGCCGCTGGCCGATGTCAGCCACCTGCGCGTCGGCGATTTCGTGGTCGCGGTTGGAAATCCATTTGGCATCGGCCAGACCGTCACGTCGGGCATCGTATCCGGGCTGGATCGCACCCACGTCGGCGGCAATCGCGGCTACCAGAATTTCATCCAGACCGATGCATCGATCAACCCAGGCAATTCCGGAGGGCCTCTGGTCGATCTGACCGGTAAGCTGGTCGGCATCAATTCGATGATCTTTTCGCCATCGGGCGGCAATATCGGCATCGGCTTTGCCATTCCGATAGATCTTGCCAAGCGAGTGATGGATCAGCTGATCCAGTTCGGCGAGGTCAAACGCGGCGCGCTCGGCGTGGACACGCAGGATGTCACCGTCCAGTTGTCGAACATGCTCGGCCTCGCCAGTGACGTGCGAGGCGCGGTGGTGATCCGCCTCGTTGCCGGCGGCGCGGCCGACAAGGCCGGCATAAGGGTCGGCGATACCATCACCAGCTTCGACAACAAACCCGTTCGCGGCGCGCAGGATTTGCACAATATGGAAGGCCTCGCCGACACCAGTGCCGGTATCCGCCTGAGCTTTTTCCGCGAGGGCAAGCCAGTGACTGTCGCGGCCTCGTTGCAAGCGCCAGTAATCCGCAAGGTCAGCGGCGAGCAGCTCGATGCACGCCTGATCGGCGTACAGTTCGCGGATCAATCCAACGCTGGTGGCCGGCGCCATGTCAACGGTGCGGCGGTGCTACGCGTGGACCAGGGCAGTCGGGCCTTTGCCAGCGGCTTGCGTGCCGGCGACATCGTGGTCGCAGTCAACCAGCGCCAGATCGGAGGTATCGACGACTTCCAGCAGTTGGCGCGGAAACAGGGCCGGCAGTTGCTGCTGACAATCGCGCGCGGCGATAGCCTGTTCTACGTGATCGTTCAATAGCAACGCAGGTTGCCTTCAGGGTTGCCGCGCCGCTGCGTGATAAGGTTGCGCCCGTTTTGGCCGGACCGGCCGCCCCACTCGCGGAATTCCATGTTTATTTCCATTCGCAGCACTGCATTGCCATTGCTACTCGTTGCATTCGTATCGATGGCGACAGGATCGGTGTTCGCCGCCGATCCACCGAAGCCGGCGACTGCGCCGATACCCGCAGCGACAACCCCCGCTGCGGCAACGAAATCGGCTGTACAGAGTCCGGTCGTTGCGAAGCCCCCTGTCGCTGCGCCGGCTGCGGCCAAGCCTGCTGCGACGAGACCGCCTGCGGCGAAGCCGGCTGTCGCAAAGCCAGCGGCGAAGCCGGCACCGCCAAAGAAGAAGCCAGTCGCCAAGGCTTCGGCCAAATCAAAAAAGTCGAAGCCAGCTTTCAAATACACGGTCGATAACACCCTGGTCTGGCGCGGCGATCTCGCCACCAGTCGCAGCATCGTCACCGACGTCGCCGAGCTGTATGAGAAGAGCGCGAAGGTGCATATCGAGATGCAGCCATTCAGCACCATCTCCGGCCTCGACGCCGTCGCCAGCGGCAAGGCCGACCTTGCGGGCAGCGCGCGCGGTGCTCACGAAGGGCGTGTCGAGGAAGCCAACCTCAATTTCGTTCCGCAGGCGCTCGACGCGATCGTCCCTGTGGTGCATCCACGCAATCCGATTACGGGTTTGAGTCTGCGCCAGTTGCGCCAGATCTATCTGGGACGGGTGCGCACCTGGAAGGAAGTCGGCGGACTCGACGCGCCGATCAACCTGTACGCGGTCGCGGCACCGATGGACGGCATTGAATACACGATGCGGCAGTTGCTCTATGGAAAGGGCACCCAAGGCATTTCGGCGCCACGCGTGTACATCAACACCGGTTCGATGGAAGAAGGCATCGCATTGGACCCGAACGCGCTCGGCTTGAGCACGCTGTCAGCGGTCGGCAGTCGCGCCGATCTGAAGATGCTGTCGGTGGCCGGTATCGCACCGTCGGTGTCGACGGTGCAATCAGGCAGCTATCCGCTTTACGTCACCTTGTATCTTGTGACGCGCCTGGTCGACGCGCGTCAACCGATGATTGACGCCTTCCTCGCATTCATAAAGACACCCGAAGCTACCCAGTTGTTGCGTAATCATCGACTGGTGCCAATCAGTGACGTTGCCAATTCTGTAGAGCTCGACCAGACCCGTGACGCCTTCATTGAATCCGAATTGGCCCGTGAGCCGGTGCCGGTACCGGGCGCATCGCCGGGTGTGGACGTGACGCCGGTATCCGCGCCTATCGCGACTGCGG
>JAYUYW010000130.1:0-6075 GCA_043752325.1 Rhodanobacteraceae bacterium
GCCGATGCCATCAAGCCGCTGCCGACTGCCGACCTGTCGAAATTGAGCAAGGAGAACGCCGACGAGATTCGCGGCTACCTGGTCGAGTTCAACAAGGAAAAGGCTACGCTGCGCGGTAGCGATCTTGCCGAGCGTTACGCTGATATTGGTGCCTTGCACGCACGCGTGGGTCTTTTCGACGTGGCCGAGGTGGCCTTCGCGGATGCGGCGGCGATCACGCCCGAGGATGGCCGCTGGCCCTACCTGCAAGGGCTGATCGCCTTGGCGCGCGGACAGGATTCGGCGGCGAAGACGTTCTTCGAACGTTCCTTCAAACTCAATTCCGGTTATCTGCCGTCGCGCATGGCGGTGGCCAACGCGCTCATCCGCGCCAACGAATTGGATCGAGCCCGCAACGTGCTCGAGGATTTCACCAAGGAAAACCCGACGTACACGATGCCCTACGCGGTGCTGGGCGCCATTGCGCTGCGCCAGGAGCGAAACGCCGACGCCGTTGTCCTATTCAAAAGCGCCATTGCTTCGGAACCGCAAGCGACTCAGCTTTATGGCGGTCTGGCGTTGGCGCAGGAAAAAACCGGGGACAAAAAAGGCGCAGAAGCATCACGAGCCAAGGCAGGAGATGTTGCACCGACCCTGCCGGATCCGATGATGGAACGGATTTTGCCTATCATCGCCTTGAAGGCACCGGCGGCAGCATCCGGCGCAGCTGCACCTGCAAGCGTCGGCCCGGCAGGTAATGAGGCGCCGGCAGCGGGGCCGAAGCAGAATGCCATGGTCGCTGCAGGCATGAGCGCCACTGCGGGCGACTACGACGCAGCCCGTAAAACGCTCGACGCGACACTCAAACAGTTCCCGAACGACGCGGAGGTGCTGATTACCTACGCCCGCGTCGAAGCTGCTGCTGGCAAGTTCGACGCCGCGCGCAGCCGCGCTCGTGCGGCAACGCTGGTTGCACCGAAAGAAGTAGGACCCTGGTATGTGCAAGGTCTGGTCGAAGAGGCGGCTGGGGACGATACCGCCGCCACTGCCGCGTTCATGAAGGTGCTGACCATTGACAACCGCAATGCGCGAGCCCGGATCGCAATCGGCACTATCCAGTTGCGTAATGGGAATACCGCGGACGCGATGAAAACCTACGCCGACGCAGTGCTGGGTGCTCCCGAAAGCTCCGACGCACGCGCACACCTGATCGCCGCACAAGTACTCGCCGGAAAATGTGCCGATTCGGTCAGGGAAACCGGCAGCGCTGCCAACGCGAGTCCTCGCGATGCAGGTATTGCCGAGCTTTACGTGCGCGTCTCCAGCACCTGCCGCAGCGCCAACGCCGACCAGCGCAAGCGCGCGATGACGATGGGCGAAAATCTCTACAACTCGCCTTTGGGCAGTTCGGCGCAGGTCAGCGAGGCCTATGCGCTGACATTGGCTGCTGCCGGAAAGTGGCAGGACGCCGAACAGACCCAAGCCGCTGCGATGTTCGACGTGGCGAAAAACGGGAACGAGGCGTCCATCGCGCTTTACAAGGATTTCTACGCCAAGTTTCAGGCCAAGCAATTGCCTGATCGGCCGTGGGCTGCAGCGCATCCTCTGCTCAAGCCAACGCGGCCGACGTTCAAGCCTGCATCCAAACCGGTAACCAAGTCTGCCCCAGCGAAACCCGCGGCGACGCCGGCAAAGAAGTAGTCTTTCAGGGCAATCCACGCCGTTGCAACGGTATCGATCAACTAGGCGCGATGCAAAGCCCGGTGGGCGATATCGCGACGATAGTAGCCGCCGGCCAGCTTGATTCTGCTGATCGTTTCATAGGCATGGGCGCGCGCATCGGTGATATCGCTGCCTAGCGCGCAGACGCTCAGCACGCGTCCGCCTGCACTGACCAGTTGACCGTCGCGTATGGCCGTGCCGGCGTGGAAAATCTTGACCGCATCGCTGGTGATCACATCAGCGCCTTCGATCACATCACCGGTTCGTGGTGACGCCGGGTAGCCATCGGCTGCGAGTACGACTGCGATCGCCGGACGCGGGTCCCATTGCGCCGTCGCTTCGTTCAGACGTCCATCCAGTGCGGCGTCGATCAGCTCGACCAGGTCCGAGCGCAATCGCATCATGATCGGTTGTGTTTCCGGGTCACCAAAGCGCACGTTGAACTCAATCACCTTTGGCGCGCCGCTGGCGTCGATCATCACGCCTGCGTAAAGAAATCCGATGAAAGGATTTCCATCCGCCACCATGCCGGCCAAGGTAGGGCGAATCACCTCGTCGATGATGCGGCGATCAACTTCCGTGCTGATCACCGGAGCAGGCGAGTAAGCACCCATGCCGCCGGTGTTCGGGCCTGTATCTCCCTCGCCAATCCGCTTATGGTCCTGACTGGTCGCCATCGGCAAGTTGTTGCTGCCATCGCAGATGACGATATAGCTGGCTTCTTCGCCAACGAGGAATTCCTCGATGACGACGCGTGATGACGCATCGCCGAAAATCTTGTTGCCGAGCATGTCGTGCAAGGCACTATCTGCCTCGGACAAATCCATCGCGACGACTACACCCTTGCCAGCGGCCAAGCCATCGGCCTTGATGACAATGGGCGCTCCACGCTCGCTTACGTACGCGAGTGCGGGAGCCAGATCGTCAAATACGGCGTAGTGGGCCGTCGGAATAGCGTGACGCGCAAGAAAATTCTTGGCGTAGGCCTTGGAGCCTTCCAATTGAGCGGCGGCAGCGGAAGGCCCGAAACAGCGCAGGCCTGCTTCATTGAAGCGATCGACGATTCCGTTGACCAACGGTCCTTCCGGCCCAACCACAGTGAGGTCAATGGCGTTGTCGCGTGCGAACGCGAGCAATGCATCGGTGTCGCTGGCGGCAATGTCTACGTTGCGTAGTTTCGGTTCGGCAGCGGTGCCCGGATTGCCGGGCGCGACGAAAACCTGCTCGACTTTCGAAGACAAGCCCAGCCGCCACGCCAGCGCGTGTTCGCGTCCACCCGATCCGATGACCAGAATCTTCATGACCTGATCTTTCTCAATGCCGGAAATGTCGACGACCGGTGAATACCATCGCCATACCATGCTCGTCAGCGGCGGCAATCACTTGGTCGTCGCGCATTGATCCGCCAGGTTGGATCACCGCACGGATACCAGCCGCTGCGGCCAGGTCAATACCATCGCGAAACGGGAAAAACGCATCCGACGCCATCACGCTGCCCGATATGTCCAGCCCGGCATCGGCGGCCTTGATGGCGGCGATCTTCGCGCTGATGACGCGACTCATCTGGCCGGCGCCAATGCCGATCGTGGCGTGGTCGCGGGCGTAAACGATCGCATTGGATTTCACGTGCATCGCCACGCGCCAGGCGAACAGCAGGTCGTTAAGTTCGTTGATGCTCGGTGCGCTGCGGCTGACGATGCGCAGATCGGCTTCGGTCAGTCTGTCGCTGTCGGCGGACTGGACGAGTAGTCCTCCAGCGACGCGCTTGTAATCCATTGTCGCTGCCGGTTGACTCGGCCAACTGCCGCTTACCAGCAAGCGCACGTTGGGCTTTTGTGCAAACACGCGTTCCACGTCGTGCCCGATCGATGGCGCAATAACCACCTCGACGAACTGTCGCGAAAATATGGTTTGCGCGGTCTGCGCATCAAGCTCGCGGTTGAACGCGATGATGCCGCCGAATGCCGATGTCGCATCGCACTGATAGGCACGCTCGTAGGCGCTGACGATGTCGTCTGCAACCGCCACGCCGCAAGGGTTGGCATGCTTGACGATGACGCAGGCTGGCCGAACAAATGCCTTCACGCATTCCAGCGCGGCGTCGGCGTCGGCAATGTTGTTGTACGACATGGCCTTGCCGGACATCACGCGTGCGACCGAGATGCTGCCTTCCGGCGGGTGCGCCTCGACGTACAGTGCACCTGACTGATGTGGGTTTTCGCCATAACGGAGGGTTTGCCGGCGCTGCAACGAAAGGTGCAGCGTTGGTGCAAATTCCTGCACGTGATCGCCATCCGCGCGGGCGCCAATCCAGCTGGCGACCATGCCGTCGTAGCGCGCCGAATGGGCAAAGGCTTTGGCGGCCAACTGCCTGCGCAGCGGTAGCGCTGTACCGCCCGCAGCGAGCGCGTCGAGCAATCGAGCGTAGTCATCGGGATCGACTACTACGACAACGTGCGCATGATTTTTCGCCCCCGCTCGCAACATGGCCGGGCCGCCAATGTCGATGTTTTCGATGGCGTCGGCTTCGCTGCAATCGGGGCGCGCAATGTTGGCTTCGAACGGGTAGAGATTGGCGACCAGCAAATCGATCGGAACGATGGCGTGTTCTTCCATCACAGCTTCGTCGACGCCGCGACGACCCAGCAATCCGCCGTGGACGCGCGGATGCAGGGTCTTGACGCGACCGTCCATGATCTCCGGGAAATCGGTCACGTCGCTGACGTCTCGAACCGCGATGTCCGCTTCGCGCAAGCTTCGAGCGGTACCGCCGGTAGACAGCAATTCAATATCGAGCGCAGCCAGACCGCGAGCCAAGTCGATCAGGCCAGTCTTGTCGGAAACACTGAGCAGGGCGCGCCGAATCGGCACGCGGGACATTTCACTCTCGGGCATTGAAGGTTGTTCCAAGGCGGCCGGGCTGGACAGTATAAAAGGGCTGCCTTGTCGACGCCGACCGCAACACGCGTAGCCTCAGGCCAGGCCGTGCTGTTGCAATTTCTTGCGCAGAGTCGCGCGATTCAAGCCCAATGCAGCGGCGGCCTTGCTCTGGTTGCCGCCGTAGTAGGCCATCACTTCGCGGAACAGTGGCAGCTCAATCTCGCCGAGGAACAAGGCATGCAGACCTTCGCTGGGTTCACCGTCAACATCGGCGAGATAGCGTCTCACCGAGCGCGCGACCGTTTCGCGCAACGCCGGTTGCAAAGCCGCATCCTGCGATTCCGTCTTACGCGAACTGCCGACTGATTTCACTGCAAAACCCCTTCGACCGCATGGGCAGGCAGGACAAGGCTGCGAGCCGCAAGAATCCACACAACCACCACGTTGCGTGGCGGGTTGGTGAGTCTAACCCTGCGAAGGCAACGGCGACAGTGCTTGCATTGAGTTCTGCGAATCACTCGACATCATTTCGATCCTGTCACCGTCCCTGCTACTCGAAGCTAAAATCAAACGCGACCGCATCACGACCTGGGTCAACCACTTCGAACAGCAATATCGCATTGGCTTGGGCCGCCAACCCACGTTTCGATTCGCTGGCATCGATCAGATAATTGCCGGGGACGAAACGTCGCGATGCGACTGATGCTTCATTGAGGTCGGTCAAGCGAATGCGAACGTCGGGAAATGGCTGCGCGAAGTCGGCTTGGTTGCGAATGGTCGCCGAGATCAGCAACGCGCCGGGCACCGATGGATGTGGGCGAACCTCACGTGCGGTGACTGCGAGCTGGCTCGCATCGCGACGCAACGGCAACCGGCAGCCAACGCTGGCGCAAATACGATCCAGCGCAGGGCGAAAGCGCATGTCTTCAGCCAGCGTTGATCGTTCGGCCCAGCCCAGCTCCATCACCAGAGCGAGCAGCAATATTGCCGCGATCGACCACCAGCGCCAGTCCGATGAGCGCGCACGCGGCGTCGGCGCGAACACGGGCATGGTCGACCGGTCGTGGTCGACCACGCCGTCGCGATCAGGATCGAACGACGTGACGGCAGCCCGCACCGGCTCGCTTACCGGCAGGCGTAAAGGTGGTGCCGGCAGGTCGACCCCATGTTCTTCGAGATTTTTTTCATCAGGCTCGGGCGGGTACTCGCTCAGGCTGCGCAATGCGTTGAACAGGCTGCCGCAGTGGCCGCACACGGTGTCGCCACGCGCGGCGGCGAGGTCGGCGGGTGCGACCATGAAGATGGTGCGACAGCGTGGACACTGGCTGAACATCAGCGCTTAGCGTTTCCGTGTCGCGCTGATCCGGACCCAATCGTCCTGCGTGGTGACCAGCAGATCGTCGAACCATTCGGCATAGCGCACGACCAGGTCATCAGCTTGCTCGCGCAGGATGCCGGACAACGCCAACTTGCCGCCGCCCTTTACGAACGACG
>JAYUYW010000131.1:0-14483 GCA_043752325.1 Rhodanobacteraceae bacterium
ACGGTGCCGACCGTCACCCACACCTACGATGGCCTGGGCAACCTGATGACCCAGACCGGTTCGCCGAACTTAAGCTATGCCACGTCGGAAATGGGCTGCGGCCGCGTTGCCGGCACCCATGCGGCCAGCCGCCTCGGCACCACCCGTTATTGCTACGACGCCAACGGCAACCAGACCACGGCAATCTACAGCGGCGGCAACATCCGCACGATCAGCTACACCGGCTACGACCTGCCCGAATCCATCAGTACCGATGGGGTGCCCTCGACCGCGACCATCGGGTTCAAGTACGCGCCGGATCGCAGCCTGTGGAAACGCAGTGATGGCGCAGGCAACACGTCCTCGCCCGGCTGCGCAGCCACCGGCGACCGCATTTTTTGCGATGGCTTCGACGGCACCACGCCCCAAGCGGGCGGCACGAACACGTACTACGCCGGTAATGTCGAAATCCGCCAGACCGGCAACGCACGCATCATCAAACGCATGATCGGCGACTTCCTGATCATCAGCAGCAACCAGATCGACAACAACCTGCCGAACGGCGCCAGTCACCAAGCTTGATCGGGGTGAGCCGACTGGTTCACATAAAAGGCACAGGCCGCCTGCCTCATTGCCTCGCGCATTCCGAATCGTAGGGTGTTATCAAGCCGCTGGTGTCGTCACATCGACCTGTGCTGGATCGGCCGTCGTTGCACTGGGCGACGCCACCAACAGGTTGCGCATGACGGACAGAACTTCCTGGTGGGTACCGATCACGGTGATCTGGCTGTCGCGCGGGAAATCGGTGCCAATCTGCAGGCTGTATCCCACGCCTAAATCGATGCCATCGTCGTCGTACCGCGCGTACGACTCCGGCCGCCCGATTACGGCAACGCGATTGGCGTCGATGAATCGTCCATCGGGCAGTTTGATCCAGCGTTGCATGGCGGCTCCAGGTTGAGGGCGAATGGAAACATGGCCGATTCGCACTGCGGTGGGTAAGGCGACGACTACATGTTCGCGGGCTGTTCTCAGCTGCTCCAGCCGCAGGTCTGGCCTTTGTTCTGGTCCTTCAGCCATGCCTGCAGTGGAGCGAAGTATTCAAGGATCGCGCGCGCATCCATGTCGCGTCCGCCGGTCAGTTCCTTGAGGGTGTCCTGCCACGGCTGGCTTTGTCCCTTCTGCAGCATCGCCAGGTACTTCGCACCGGCTGCCTTGTTGCCATAGAAGCTGCACTCATTGAGTGCCCCCTTGAAGCCGGAGGCATCGCAAAGCGATTTGTAGAACTGGAACTGCAGGATATTGGCGAGGAAGTACCGTGTGTACGGCGTGTTGCCGGGCACGTGGTACTTGGCGCCCGGATCGAAGAATTCTTCGCCGCGCGGAGTGACCGGCGCGACTCCCTGGTACTTGGCTTTCAGTTGCCACCAAGCCTGATTGTACTGATCGGGCATGATCGAGCCGTCAAAAACGCCCCAACGCCAGCGATCGATCATCAGTCCGAATGGAAGGAAGGCGACCTTGCCGAGCGCCATCTTCATCTGCGCGTTGATGACTGCTTCGTTATTCTGCGACGGTTCGGCGACCAGGCCGATCGAGCTAAGGTAGGCCGGCGTCATCGACAGCAGGATGGTGTCGCCGATCGCCTCGTGAAACCCGTCATGCGCGCCATTCTGGAACAGCGGCGGCTGCGCGTTGTAGGCGAGGTCGTAATAGAGATGTCCGAGCTCGTGGTAGATGGTGCGATATTCCTCGCCGCTTGGTTCGATGCACATCTTGATGCGCACATCACCTTCCATGTTCATGTCCCAGGCGCTCGCGTGGCAGACCACACTGCGTTCCAGCGGTTTAATCAGCTGAGAATGGGTCCAGAAGCTGTCGGGCAATTTTCGCATGCCGATCGAAACGTAAAAATCCTGTGCGCGCTCGGTCATTTTTTTCGCGATGGCGAGATCGGCATCGCGTTCGAACTGGTAGCTTTGCGCCAGCGTCGGCGTGCCTTTGAACGCCGCGCGGATTTTTTCAAGTTCCGCATTGCGCTGCTGCTTCAGTGCGGAATCGACATCCAGGCCCGCTGTTTTGTACGGCTGCAAGATCGGCCAGAGATTGGTCCATTCCTGCTGCCAAAGGTTGCCGGTCAAGTGCGCTGGCAACATGCCGTTGACTTGGCCCTTGTCACCGTACTTGTTGACCAGCTTGCCGCGCACGTAGCACTGGAGATCGGTGTAGAGCGGCTTGACCTGATCCCACAGACGATCAGTTTCGGCCTTGAACTCGTCGGCCGGCATGTCGTAGCCGGATCGCCACAACGCACCGGCGTCAGCGAAGCCCATTTCAGTTGCGCCTTCGTTGATAAGTCCGGCAAAGCGTTGGTAGTCGGTGCGCATCGGCTTGAACTGGGCGTGCCAGCCGTTCCAGGCTTCCAGCTGGTCGTCGTAGCTCGCGTCTGAATCGGCCAACACTTTCGACAGTTCGCCAATCTCGCGACATTCCTCATTGCCATCACGCTGGCTGCAATATTTCGCGGAGCCGTAATCGCCTTCCATCTTTGTCGCGACCTTGGTCAGCTCTGCAAGCTTTACTGGATTGGTGGGCGCAGGCATTGACGTACCCAGCTTGAGCAACTGAATCGCACGCGCAGTGTCCGGTGACAGCTTCAGGCCTTCGAATTTTTTGGCCTCCTCCAGATAGCCGTTGAGCCTGGCGAGGCTACGTTCGTTGGTCTTGGAAGCGACAAGCGCGGTGTCGTCGTTGATGTAGGTCACCGAAGCCCACTGGGCGGACGTGGATTCCGGATTGTTCTGCTTGATCTCTGCGTTGACGCGGGCGACAAAGGCATCCGCGTCCGCTGCGGTGGCGGGCGAACGCTTTATACCGTCGGCGGCAAACGCGCCGTTGGCCAGAGCAAAGGCAATGGAAACAGCCAGAAAATGGCGACTCGACATGGTGACCGACCCCAATCTTGAGAGATCGGCAAGGCTAGTCGTGGTCGGTCCCTGCTGCAAGGTTGAGCGCGGCATTGCAGGCATTCACGGTGCCGAGCTCCATGAGCCATGCGTGCGCATCAACCGCGTCATGCTCGAACCAGGCCCGTGTGGAGCCGAGTCGAAAGCTGTATCCCCAGGCATCCATGTCGGCCATCAGCCGGTCACTGCCAACATCGTGCAACTGGCTGGCGAGAACGATCTGCAAATAGCAGGTGGCGTCTTCTTCCTGATCGCAATCCGACGCATCGGTATGGATCGCCGCTCGGCGCGTTGGACCGGCGACGATCAGATGGCTTGCCTCGTGCAACACCGAATGCACCGGCGTATCGGCACGCGCAAACACGCCATCCGCGATCACACCTGCTTCGGGATCACCCCAGTAGCTGCCAGGAATGCTTTCATAATTGGCAACCTCGACGAGGTTCAGTCCGTAGCGGGCGAGGAGGTCACTCATCGCTTGGCAGTCGATGTCGCGCAGTCGAAGCACCGGTTCCGACTGTTGCATCTCAGCGCTTTGTCGCGCTACAGAAACCATCGTTGTGACGTCCGATCAGCGCGTTGCGGTCACGAAATCGGGTTTGTCCGGCAACGACACCGACAGCTCCAGCACCTCGTGATCGCCATCGCGCTCGACGTTGATCTGCACGGCATCGGGATCAACATTGACGTACTTGCGAATCACCTCGAGAATCTCTCGGCGCAGTACCGAAATGTAATCCGGCGTGCCGCGTTGCGCGCGCTCCTGGGCGACAATGATGCGCAGTCGTTCCTTGGCAACATTCGCGCTCGGCGGTGCCTTGGCGCGCAATTTCAGGAAATCGAAAACTCCCACGTCAACCTCCGAAAATGCGGGCGAACAAGCTCTTCTTGTTGGCCTCGGTGAATCGCATCGGCAAATCCTCCCCGAGCAGGCGCCCGACCGCATCGTCATAGGCTTGACCGGCATTGGATTGGTCGTCGAGGATTACCGGCACGCCGGCATTGGACGCCGCCAATACACCTTCCGATTCCGGGATCACTCCTACCGTGCGGATGCCGAGGATTTCCTCGACGTCCTTGATGCTCATCATGTCGCCGCTTTCAACACGGCTCGGGTTATATCGCGTCAGCAGCAGATGCGGCTCGATCGTCTGACCGTTTTCCGAACGCCGCGTCTTGCTTGCCAGCAGTCCAAGGATGCGGTCGGAATCGCGCACCGATGACACTTCGGGGTTGACGACGACGATAGCTCGGTCGGCAAAATACATCGCCAGCGATGCGCCCTTCTCAATACCGGCAGGCGAGTCGCAAATGACGAAGTCGAAGCCTTCGGCGGCCAGTTCGGTCAGCACGGCTTCGACGCCTTCGCGACTCAGCGCGTCCTTGTCGCGTGTTTGCGATGCAGCCAGTACGAACAGGCTGTCAAAGCGCTTGTCCTTGATCAGAGCCTGCTTGAGCGTGCAATCGCCCTGGATGACGTTGACGAAGTCGTACACCACGCGGCGCTCGCAACCCATGATGAGGTCCAGGTTGCGCAGGCCGACGTCGAAGTCGATCACGGCGACTTTCTTGCCACGTTTCGCCAGCCCGACCGACAGCGATGCGCTGCTGGTGGTCTTGCCGACTCCGCCTTTTCCGGATGTGACAACGATAATTTCAGTCAAGACAGCAATCTCCATGGGTTGAAGCAAACTAAAGAAAATTTCGGCATGGCGTCAGGCCAGCTTGCCAAGCAGCAGTTTGTCGTTTTCCAGCCACGCCTGCACGGGCTTGCCGCGCAGCTCCGTCGGAATGTCTTCGATCACGCGGTAGATGCCGGCAATCGACACCAGTTCCGCGTGGAATTCCTGGCAGAAAATGCGCGCCTTCTCGTCGCCTTGCGCGCCCGCGAGCGCGCGACCGCGCAAGGCGCCATAGACATGAATCGAGCCATCAGCTATCACTTCCGCCCCGTTGCCAACGAGATTCGCAATTACCAGATCACCGTGCCGCGCATAAAGTTGCTGGCCCGATCGGACCGGTTTGTCAGAATACAGGCCAACAGCTGGCTGCGCGGTTTCGGCTTCGCTACCGCGCGGCTTGGCGGCGGGAGCGCTTTCAGACTTCGCGCGTGACGGTGGCGCGGCATCGTTTTGGCTGTGATCGCGTTCGAACGAGGCCCGAAATTTCGCGAGCAGCGGCAGATCGAGCTGCTGCGCAAGTTCCTCGTTGTCGCGGGTGCCATACGCCAGCCCAACCGGCAGCAGGCCGCACTCGTGGATCATCTTCAGTAACGCGGTCGTCGCCTCGCGCGAAGGCAGGCTGGGCAGGTGACTCAGGTCGATCACCAGCGGCGCACGCGAAAACAACTGCGGCGCTGCCTCGACCTTTTGGGATAACTCGGAACGCAGGCGAGCCATATCCAGTTCTTTCACGCGCAGGTTGGCGATGCCCACTTGGCCGAACTTGATTTCGCCGACCTGCTCGAGTTCGCTTCCGGGTTTGCTCGTGCCCATCGTCACGTCGCCTGCTCTTGCGCCGCATTTTCTCCGCTCGTGCGCTCACGCAGCCAAGGCACATCCGGCAATTGCGCGGCAGGACCGTGCAGATAGGTTTCATCAACAAAAGAAAAACTCGGCAGTTGCTTGGCCAGCAGCGAAACCCGTCGGTTCACTGCTTTCATCACCTGTTGACCGACTTCCTGGAAGCCGTAGGTGCCGTGGAACAGCAGCGAAACGTCATCGCGCGGCTCCAGAAACACCTCGCAGGTGAGCATCGGCACCCGTGCCTCGGCAAAACTCGTGACATCGGCGTAGAAAAGCCTGCCCAGCCCCAACCCTCGAAACGGTTGCGCGACTACGATGCGGTCGATGTAGACAAAGGCCGGGTACTGCTGTGCGAACCAGCGATAGTTGGGGCTGGCGTGATCGGTTCCATCGGTGATGCCAACCAGGAATGCGGCCAGTTCGCCGTCCACTTCCGCGACGCGGAAATAGCGCGCGTTGTCGTTGAACCAGCGAATGCCTGCTGAGTTGATCGGCAGGATGGTGGTTCCGGCGCTGTTGTTGAGGGCAAGGACGGCGTCCAGCTCGTGCTCGCGCACATCGCGAATGGTGACGGGCATTTCCGGCTCCTGTCGGGCGAGCTGCGCGGATTCCATGGCAGTCGTGAAGTTGTTTTCGGGCGAGATCGTTACAACAAGCGATTATGCCACGCCGAACCGCGTGCGTCGTGACCATCTCACGGCTTGAGACGATCCGAAGTCTCTGTCCACGCATGACTTCCATCGGATGGCGGCGACTCCGCTCAGGCCTATGATGGTGAGATGGCGCCAAGCTCCCAGACCCGCTTCTTCGATCACATTCAGCTGCTGCGCTACACCGGCCTGTTCACCTGGTTTTGTGTCGGTATTCCGCTGCTGCGCCGCGAAACCATTCTCGCCCAGATGGCCGAGATCGGGCGATCTGCCGCGTATTTCAACTGGTGGTTTGTCTGTTACGCCATGTTCGGCGTGGTGTTCTGGTTTCTCACCCATGACATGGGCAAGCCCCGCCCTACCTTGTTACGTCGATTCGCGCAGGTGATCCTGTTGCTGCTGTTGAATGCCTGCGCCCTGGCGATCGGCTGGCTGAGCCAGAGCGGTATCAGCGCCTTGTTGCTCGTCGTGGTCTCAGTTGCTTTGCCGTGGATCCTGACGTTGCGAATCGGCATCACGTGGATGGTATTGCAGAATTTCTCGCTACTGCCGGTCTTCGCTGGATCGCCGGGGTTCACCCTCGCCGATGCGGTGCTGCAATCAAGTCTTTACCTGGGCAGTTCCGCCATTGCCTTCGTCGCATCGTTGGTTGCCCGCCAGCAAACCGAAGCGCGCGAAGTGCAGCGGCGTTTGAATGCCGAGTTGCGGGCGACGCGTGTGCTCCTCGCCGAATCCAGCCGGCTCGGTGAACGCATGCGCATTTCTCGCGACCTGCACGATCTGATGGGCCATCACTTGACTGCGTTGAGTTTGAATCTCGAAGTCGCCAGTCACTTGTCCTCCGAACCGGCCGTGGTCCACGTCCGCCAGGCGCAAGCCGTCGCCAAGTTGTTGCTGGTCGATGTGCGCGAAGTGGTCAGTCAATTGCGCGAGAGCGACAGCATCGACCTCAGTGAAGCATTGGCCAGCCTGGTCGAAGGCGTGCCCGGTCTCGCCATCGAGTTGGTGTTGCCCGACAATTTCGGAATTGGCGACCCGCGCCTCGCCCAAGTGCTGCTGCGTTGCGCCCAGGAGGTCGTAACCAACACGGTTCGGCACGCTGCGGCAAGCCGCCTGATCCTGCGCTTTTCGCGCGACGGTTCGCGCAACGTCGTCATGCATGCCAGCGACGACGGGCGAGGCGCGGACCAGCTATCGTCAGGCAACGGTTTGAACGGCATGCGTGAACGACTGGCTGAATTTGACGGCAGACTTGATATCGTTACCGGCAAGGATCAGGGTTTCGCCTTGTCCATCGTCCTGCCGGCGGAGGGGTGAAATGATTACTGTATGCCTGGTCGATGACCAAACTCTGGTGCGTCAGGGAATCCGGTCGCTGCTACAACTGTCCGATGCCATCGAGGTGATCGCCGAAGCAGCCGATGGCAGCGAGGCGATCGAGATGATTCCGCGCATCAAGCCCGACGTGGTCCTGCTCGACATGCGCATGCCCGGGCTTTCCGGCCTCGACGTGCTGAAAGCGCTCGCCGAGCTTGGCCAGTTGCCGCCCACGATCATCCTGACCACTTTCGATGACGATCAACTGGTACTCGGCGGGATCAAGGCTGGCGCTCGGGGCTATCTATTGAAGGACGTGTCGCTACAGCAGCTGGTTGATGCGGTGAAAGTGGTGGCCGGTGGCGGATCGCTGGTCGCGCCGGTAGTTACCCAGCGCCTGTTATCGGGTCTGGAGCGGATGCACAATTCGTTTACCAGCCTGGACCGTCCCGACCCGTTGACCGAGCGAGAGACCGAAATCCTGCGCCTGATGGCCGGCGGTTACAGCAACAAGGAAATTGCGAACTCGCTCGGCGTGGCCGAAGGCACCGTCAAGAACCACGTTTCCAACATTCTGTCGAAGCTCGGTGTCCGCGACCGCACTCGCGCCGTGTTGAAGGCGTTTGAGTTGGGCATCGTCTGATCGTGGCGGCGAAGCGGGCCGCTTCGCGATGACGGTGATTGAAGTTCGCGGCGAACTTCCAACCCGTAGCGTTTCCGCCCTTGCGCAAGTTAACATGTGGCGCCTGCTTCGATGAATCCTGCCAAGCGTTTGATTTCAGGGGCCGGGGAACCGCTGCACAATCGATTGTCACCCATCCAATATCGCCTTCGACCGGCGTTGCCACACGTTGAGTCCTGGAGAAGCCCGGAATGATTCGCGTACTAGAAATTATCCTTTCACTCATCATCGTCTTTCTGATCGCCGTGGTGGTTGCGGTGTTCCTGCCCAGCAGCGGACACGTCGAGCGCGTCGTCGAGCTTTCAAATCCGGTGCGACAGGTTTATGACACGGTCAACGGCTTCGGCCGCTACCATGACTATTCCGCCCTGCGCACGTTCGATCCGGCGGTGAAGTTCACCCGCTCCGGCCCCGAGAATGGTGTCGGCGCCAAGGTAGCGTGGGATACAAAATACGATGAGATCGGCGACGGCAACCTCACCATCACTGAGGTGACCGAAGACAGCCAGGTGAAGATGGCGGTCGTGAACGACTGGATGGGAGCGAACAAGCGCTACACGATGGACCTCGCTCCGGCCAGTAATGGCAAGACGGTTCGGGCCAAGATGTCTTACGACGTCGACTATGGCTGGAATCTGCTCTGGCGCTTCGCAGGCCTCTACATAAATGGCGTTCCCGATTCGACGCTGCAGACCAGCCTTGCGAATCTGTCCGGCATGATGGGAGGCTTCCCGAACGTGGATTACGCCGATATGGCGATCCGCATTGTCGATGTCACGGCCAAGCCAATCCTGTTCGTCAGTACAAAGGCACCACGTTCGCTGGAAGACGTGGACGCGGCCAGCGATGCCGCGAAGGTCGAGATCGAGGCAGTCATGGTAAAAGCCGGGCTCGTTGCCGCTGGCCCGCCGATGACAGTCACCACGAACTGGGGCGATGAGTCGTACACGTTCGACTATGCGATCCCGGTCGACAGGGCCAGTTTCGCGCTGGACGGCAAGGAACTCACCATCGCTCCGATCGACCCGGACGTTGTCCGCGCGCCGATGATGGAAGAGGAATCGCCAGTGGCCGATCCGGCACCGCTGTTGGTTGGCGAAAATGATCGCAAGGGCAACCTCGTACTCGGTGGCAATGTCCGGGCGACTCAGTCGTATACCGGGAAAGCGCTGTATGGCGAGTACTCCGGTAGCCCGGCCGCGCTGCCGCTGCTGCGCCTGAAATTGCGTGCTTTCGCCGAAACTCATGGTTACAGGTACAGCGAGGCCGGTCAGGGCCGATTCTTCGACGAATCGCTTTCAGCGGTGGAAGACATCTACGCTGGCGTTGGTGAATACCGCGTCTACCTACCGATCGTACTGATAGCACCGTGACCGATATGTCGATTTCGGCGGCCGTTGCTTAGCGATCGATCCGGTGTTGGGGACATGAAAAAAAGGCGATCTTCGGGTCGCCTTTTTTCGTTGAAGGTGGAAAGGGCAATGAGGTCAGCGCCCGCGCATCAAAGAACCCAGAATGCCTCGGACCAGCTTACCGCCCGTCGCGCCGCCAATCTGCCGGCCGACCGAACTGCCAACGTTGCGGATTGCCGACTTCGCGAAACTCTCGATGAGTCCTTGCCGGCGTCCACTTCCAAGCACCATGTCCTTCATGGTGCCCATGAAGCCACCGCCGTTGCCGCCTGGCGTCTTCTTCGCAGTCTTTGAAGTTGTTGCAGTCCCCGCTTCCTGTCCGGCAATCACCGCGGTCTCATCGGTTCGCTTGGCAAGGATCTCAAACGCTGATTCGCGATCAACCGATGTGTCGTAACGCACCCCAACCGGCGAGCGACTGCGTATCGTGCTGCGTTCGTCGTCTGTGATGGTGCCGATTCTGCAACCCGGCGGCGCGATCAGGGCGCGTTCGACCGGTAAGGGGATGCCGCCTGCCTGCAACGTAGAAACCAGTGCTTCGCCAACTGCCAGCTCAGTGATTGCCGCGACCACATTGACTTTTGGATTGGGTGGGAACGTCTCGGCAGCGGCGCGCACTGCTTTTTGATCACGCGGCGTGAACGCGCGCAGCGCATGCTGGATGCGATTTCCCATCTGGCCGAGGATCAACGGCGGAATGTCGTCGGGATTCTGGGAACAGAAATACACGCCAACGCCTTTCGAGCGGATCAGGCGCACGACCTGCTCGACGCGCTGCACCAATGCAGGTGGCGCGTCATTGAACAACAGATGTGCTTCGTCGAAGAAGAACACGAGTTTCGGCACATCAAGATCGCCGACTTCCGGCAGGTTCTCGAACAGTTCCGATAACAGCCAGAGCAGGAACGTCGAGTAGAGCTTGGGCTTCAGGATCAACTGATCGGCAGCCAGCACGTTGATGATGCCGCGACCAGACATGTCCTGGCGCATGAAGTCGGCAAGATCGAGAGCCGGCTCGCCAAAAAAAAGGTCGCCGCCAGCCGATTCCATCGACAGCAACGAACGCTGGATCGCCGCGATCGAGGTAGGGCTGACCAGTGCGTACTTCAGCGAAATGGCCTTCGCGTTGCTGCCGACGTAGTTTAGGATGGCGCGCAGGTCTTTCAGGTCCAGCAGCAGCATTCGCTCGTCATCGGCGACCCGGAACACCACCTCCAGCACTCCACTCTGGGTGTCGTTCAACTCGAAGAGACGCGCCAAAAGAATCGGCCCCAACTCGGAAATTGTCGTTCGAACCGGTGTGCCGAGCTTGCCGTAGATATCCCAGAACACGACCGGATTCGCCGCGGGCGTCCAGACCATGCCGATCTTGTCGATGCGCGTTTGCAGGCGGTCGCTGGGAACAGCTGCCTGGGCAAGCCCGGCCAGGTCGCCCTTGGCATCGGCCAGGAAAACCGGCACGCCGAGTTTGGAGAAACCTTCCGCCAACAACATCAGGCTGACCGACTTGCCGGTACCTGTCGCTCCGGCAATCAATCCATGCCGGTTGCCGTACTTGGCGCGCAAATAGACGTCGATGTCGCCTTTGCCAATCAGGATGTCGTTCACGAGATGCTCCGGCCAGGAAGGTTTATGCCACTACGGCGATTCGCGATTGTATCGACAGGATGCGCGCAACGCGGTTGTCGCAGCATTTCGTTTTCGCGATCACGGCGGGGGAAGTATCATGCCGCAGCATTCTCGGCGACGCGCCGAACCAACTGACACGCCGCCGGCAGCGCCGGCTTACCAGGCTGATCGATGAGCGAACTGGAAACCGGAAAGGTCGGTAATCCGCTGCAGGGACACCTGGCGCGAGTGGTTGACCTGCTGCGACGCCAGCGCGTGGTGGAAGAGCTTTCCCATCGTCAGGCAGGTTCAAGCGCTGAACTCGTCGATGACCTCGTCCACCGGCAAAACCAGGTCGAACTGCAACGTGAGATCGACCTGCTGCATCCGGCTGATATCGCGCTGGTGCTCGAAGCGCTGCCAACTGACGAACGCCTGCAAGTCTGGAACCTGGTCAAGGCCGACCGCGATGGCGAAACCCTGCTCGAAGTTTCCGACGCGGTTCGTGAGTCGTTGCTGGCAGACATGGATTTGCCGGAAATCCTCGCTGCGGCCGAGCAGTTGGACGCCGACGAAGTCGCCGACCTTGCGGAAGATCTGCCGGACGACGTGCTGCACGAACTCATGCAGCGCATGGACGTGCCCGAGCGCGAGCAACTGCGTTCGGCCATGTCCTACGACGACGACCAGGTCGGCTCGATCATGGACTTCGAGATGGTCAGCATCCGCGAGGACGTCTCGCTGGAAGTGGTACTGCGCTACCTGCGCCGGTTCGACGAATTACCCGAACACACTGACAAGATCTTCGTTGTCAACGACGACAATCGCTTGACTGGCGTGTTGCCCATCAAGTGGCTGCTGGTCAACGACCCGTCGCGCATGGTCGGCGAGCTGATGGCTTCTGATGCCAACACCTTCCGCCCCGAAGACGATGTCAACGAGACGGCGCAGGCGTTCGAACGCTACGACATCGTCACTGCGCCGGTGGTCGATAGCGAAGGGCGACTTATCGGTCGCGTCACCGTCGATGCAATGGTCGACGTTATTCGTGAGGAAAGCGAAGCCGACGCGCGCGGCCGGGTCGGCTTGCGTGAAGAGGAAGACATTTTTGCATCGGTATGGAGTTCGGTACGCAACCGCTGGGCGTGGCTGGCGATAAATCTGGTGACTGCGTTCATCGCATCGCGCGTCATCGACCTGTTCCACGGCTCCATCGAACAACTTGTCGCGCTGGCCGCCTTGATGCCGATCGTTGCAGGCATGGGTGGCAACTCGGGCAATCAGACCATCACCATGCTCGTGCGCGCGATGGCGTTGGACCAGGTTGGACTCGACAGCCGCAAACGCCTGTTGCGCAAGGAACTGGTGGTGTCGATCTGCAACGGCCTGATCTGGGGCAGTGCAATCGGTGTGGTCGCCTGGCTGCTTTACAGCAACGCAGCACTGGGCGTCGTGATGATGGCCGCCATGACGCTGAATCTGCTGCTTGCGGCCTTGATGGGCGTGCTGATCCCGATGACCCTGGTCAAGCTCGGCCGTGACCCGGCTATGGGTGCCAGTGTGCTGATCACCGCCATCACCGACAGCGGCGGCTTTTTCATCTTTTTGGGACTGGCGACGCTGTTTTTGATGTAGCCAGGTCACAGGTCAGATTCATCTCAATAAGCGCATTTCTTCGTCGCAATTACAGTGTGTGCAGACTTGACGTTTCCTGTCAGCGAAAAATTCGTTCGCATGCTCGTTCACAGTGTCGACCCTGCGAATCGGGGTATGCTCCTAAAACACTGGGTGACGGGGCGAGAGTCATGAACCACAGGCGGGTGTACTTCTGGACGATGGTTTTCATCGTCTACGGTTGGTCGGCAGTCGAGTGTTCGTTCGCTGGCGAGCCACCTGTGCTGATCACCGCAGTCGAACCGGGGGTGAACCGACACCTCGTGAAGCCTACTTCTAGATTTGGCGCGCAGATGTCAACTCGCTGGCAGTGCGAGATCCGGCACCGCGCATTCGAGTCAATCTGCCTGGTGAAGCTGAATTCGAAGCGGAGTTGATTCGATTCAACTACGAAGAAAGTTACATTACGCTGGAAGATGACGATGGCAATCCGTAAACCATCCCGGACCCCAACGCATCGCCGGAAGAATTTGCATGGCGCTGGTACGGTCGCGGCGAAGGCTGGACCGTTGCGTTGACCTTCTATCACGGTGTTATCGCTGGGCGTATCGCCCGCGACGGAACTCACTACAGCGTTGCACCACGCGGCAGGGGCATTACGCAGCTAGGGCACGTCAGAAGCGAATACTGGAAGACGCATCCAGACGAGGAACAGCAGAACCCAAGCGCATTGGCGCGCGGGCTTGTCGCCGGTACAGCCGATTCGCCGGTGGGTTGGACCTGGGATATCGACTGTCCATCGGCACTGGACTTGAGCGAGTACCACAATGTTGATGTGCTCGTGCTTTACACCCCGCAAGCATTCAATGACTACGGTGGTTCTGTCACCGCAGTGACGTCGGTGATGAAAGCGGCAATCAACGACGCGAACGACGCGTTGATCAACAATGGAATTGAGCACGTGCGTTACATCCTCGTCGGTGTCGAAGCCGCGCCTCCGCTCCCTCCGTCACAGTCCTACGATTTGCCTACTATCGTTGACGCACGCAATAGCGTTGCCGGAATTTTCGAAGATTCGCCGCCAAATAGTTGTTCAGTCGTGCCGAATAATCCGGTTCGCGCGTTACGGGACGCATACCACGCAGATGTCGTCGCCCTCGCTCGCGTTCCAACCGACCTAATCGACAACTCTTGCGGCGTCACTTGGGTTCAGCGGCGCGTTGCTGGAGTCTGCGTTGTGGAGCCTGGCGCTGCCTGGGAGAAGTTCTCGTATCTGGTGTTCCGGCCCGGATGTAGCGAGGATCGGCTCAACCTGGCACACGAGTTGGGTCATGTGCTGGGAATGGAGCATGATCCGCAAAACTCTCCGCTCGCCAATATTTCGTTCGGGCAGGCAGCACCGTCGTGCCCCTGGTCATTCGGCCATCGCCAGCGCGGCGCAATAACCTCCTACCCGTTCCGTACAGTCATGTCGTACCACGACTCAGTGACGCCCGGCGGTTACTCGTCGGGGCCCGCACCGTGTAGCAACAGCAACGACTGTCCACAAATTGACGCATACGCCAATCCCGCGCTGGAGTATCGCGGCCCGGTCAACAACATCAACCCCTACAGCGCTGGCGTATACCCGCGGATAGGTGTGCCGGGCGTCTCGACACCCGCGTCTAACGCTTGGGACACGCTACAACGCATCGGTCCGATCGTCGCCCAATTCAGAGCTCGACCCGACC
>JAYUYW010000132.1:0-2288 GCA_043752325.1 Rhodanobacteraceae bacterium
GCGCACTCGCATGTTTCCCGCTACCGGCCTGGTGGCAGAGTGGTCATGCAGCGGCCTGCAAAGCCGCGTACGCCGGTTCGATTCCGACCCAGGCCTCCAGTGTTTTTGGATACGTAGCCCGCGATTGCGGGTTTTCTTTTGTCTGGAGTCCATCCATCGTCGGACGAAATCCCGTACGTGGAAGGCGTCGGGAAAGCTGAAACCGTTGGGAGCATCGCCGGTGGGCGTGTACGTCGACTATTGGAACCTGGACGACGTCGCACTTCGACCGGTCGGCCACATTCGCAAGATGGTCAGGCAAAAGCCTGTAGAGTTTTGCCGACTCTCGTGACCGGATCACAAAGCATGTTCACACTTCCCAACCGATTCTTTGCGACAGCTGGCCATCCCGGCAAGTCCGGCGGCGGCTATGCCGAACCCAAACCCGATCAAAATCGCGTGGACGACGCTCAAGACTCGTTCCACCCCGAGTACGAGCAGGGCCGCGAGCCAAAAGAAACTCCGTCAGAGCGCGAGCACGAGAAACCGCCGCACGACGAGACATGACGACCGGTCCCGAAAGTGAAGTTGCGGGCTTTTGATTGCGCGTCGATCGGTCCGCACAAACGCGTCGGTAGCTTGCACAGACGATCATTTCAGCAAAGACAAAACGTCAGCGTGGAATGCGCAAACCCGAGTTCGGCTCAAACGCATGCAAGCGTTCCGGGTCACAGGCGACGCGCAAGGTCGAGCCCAGCTCGGGCAATTGACGCGGCGGCGTGCGCGCGGTGAGTTGTCGGTCGCCAACGCGCAGGTTGAGAAAAATCTCGTTGCCCACCGGCTCGACTAGATCGACTTCAGCGTCGATGCCGAACTCGCTCGCCGCGACCGGGCGTAGGTCTTCCGGTCGGATTCCGATGATCAATTCCTTGTCGGAAAACGCACGCCAGGATTCGGGCGCGGGCGAGTCTGGAGATTCCAGTGCCCAGCCTGCACCGCCGCATTGAAGCTGCAATCCAGCGGCATCATCAGTCACGATACCGCGCAACAAATTCATTGCCGGGCTGCCCAGGAATCCGGCGACGAACAAGTTGGCGGGGCGTTCGTACAGCGCCATCGGCGTGTCGATCTGCTGTATCTCGCCAGCGTCGAGCACCACGATGCGTTGGCCGAGAGTCATCGCTTCGATCTGGTCGTGGGTGACGTAGACCATCGTCGTTTTCAGGCGCCGATGCAGACGCGCAATCTCTGTACGCATGCCGAGGCGCAATTTTGCATCGAGGTTCGACAGGGGTTCGTCGAGCAGAAAGACAGATGGTTGCCGTACCAGTGCGCGACCCAATGCAACGCGTTGACGTTGGCCGCCGGAAAGTTGGCCCGGCTTGCGTGACAACAAGGGGGTCAGTTCAAGCCAAGCCGCCGCCTCGGCAACCCGCTGCTGCACTTCTAGCTTCGGTGTGTCGCGCAGCTTCAGTCCGAAAGCGAGGTTTTCGGCGACGGTCATGTGCGGATACAGCGCGTAGTTCTGGAACACCATCGCGATGTCGCGCTGCTTGGGCGCGACATCGTTGACGATGCGATCACCGATCGTCAGGGTGCCTGACGTGATTGTTTCCAGCCCCGCGATCATGCGCAGCAAGGTTGACTTGCCACAACCAGACGGCCCGACCAGCACCAGGAACTCGCCGTCCGCGATCGCGAACGTGGCACCAGTAACGCCTATCGAGCCGTTGTCGTAGACCTTGCGGATGCCATCGAGGGTGATTGCTGCCATCTGCGGTAGCTCCGGGAGGGGTTTCGTAAGGTGCCTGTCACGGGCGGTGTTGCGGCGCTGCGGAACTCTGAGTGATTGGGTTAATCTTCGCAATGTAATCGTTTTCATTCGATGCCTCCAGCTGGCAGCACTTCCACGGCGAATAACAAGAGTCCGATGAGCCAACGCTATCAATTTCCCAAAGGATTCCTTTGGGGCAGTGCCACCTCTGCGTATCAGATCGAGGGCTCACCTCTCGCCGACGGTGCGGGTGTCAGCAACTGGCATCGCTTCGTGCATACGCCGGGCAATGTCACCAACGGTGACACTGGGGACATCGCTTGCGATCACTACGTTCGCTACAAGGACGACGTGAAGCTGATGCACGAGCTGGGCATGCAGGCGTACCGGTTCTCCATCGCCTGGTCGCGCGTGTTGCCCGATGGCACCGGCAAGGTGAACAGCAAAGGCCTGGATTTCTACGATCGGCTCGTTGACGAGCTACTCGAAAAGAACATCCAGCCGCTGGCAACGTTGTATCACTGGGATTTGCCAG
>JAYUYW010000133.1:0-2284 GCA_043752325.1 Rhodanobacteraceae bacterium
GAAGTGCAAGTCATACTCCCGAATGACTGGTTCACATCATGCCGGTTTCGAGCATTGCCGCTTCGGACATCATCTGCCGATTCCACGGCGGATCAAACACAAGCTCCACATCCGCTTCAGTGATGGTCGGGATCACCATCAACTTCGATTGGACGTCTTCGACAAGGATATCGCCCATGCCGCAGCCCGGTGCGGTCAAAGTCATCCGCACTTCGACGCGGCGCTGGCCGTCGGAAGCCGATTCAAGCGTGCAGTCGTAAATCAAGCCGAGGTCGACCACATTGATCGGGATTTCCGGGTCGTAGCATGTGCGCAGCTGGTCCCAGACCACTCGTTCGACGTCGGCATCACTGGCACCGTCCGCGACTTCGATTGCCGCCGGAGGTTGTTTCCCAATCGCATCGGCGTCGACGCCTGCGATGCGAAACAGGTTGCCGTCAACAAACACGGTGAAACTGCCGCCCAAGGCCTGGGTTATATATCCCGATTCGCCGGCCGGCAAGGTGACGTTCTCACCCTGCGGCACCAGAATGGCGTCGCAGTCTCGCTCGAAGCGGAACGGTTCGGATGTATTGCTGAAGCCCATGGAGATTGGTCGTGCCTGCAAATTCGCCGCCCATTATGACGGTCAGAGCAAAGATGGTGGCACGAAGCGGTTAAACAAACCCCGGCGCGGCAATCCGCCTGAGCACCTCGCGGGGGTTGGCGGCGCGCGCCATAGCGCCGATGATCAGCGGCTTGCTCGGCACTTCAGCTAAGGGAGAAATCCATGAAAAACGCCACGCGACACAAGGTGAAGCGCGTTCGCAAGCGCGCCGAATACGACCGCACTGCCATCTACAGCATTCTCGATGCGAGTTGGCTTGCGCACGTTTCGTTCGCCAGCGATGGCCAGCCATTTGTAATCCCGATGCTGTACGTGCGCGATGGCGATGACCTGCTGTTACATGGATCGATTGCCAGCCGCTTGTTGAAATCGCTGGGCGAAGGCATCGAGGCGTGCGTCTGCGTGACCATCGTCGATGCGCTGGTGCTGGCGCGCTCGCACTTCCATCACTCGGCGAATTACCGTTCGGTGGTCGCGTTTGGCAACGCAACGCCAGTTACTGACGTCGCGGAGAAATCCGCAGCACTCAGCGGCTTCGTCGACGCGATGTTGCCCGGCCGCGCGGCCGAAGCGCGACCCGCCAATCACAAGGAACTCGCCGCCACCAGCCTGCTGCGGTTCCGCATCGTCGACGCCAGCGCGAAAGTTCGCACGGGAGATCCGATTGACGAATCACCCGATCTGTCGTCGTCGCATTGGGCGGGCCTGTTGCCGCTGCGGCAAGGCTACGAAGAGGCAGTCGCCGCTGCGGATTTGAATCCCGAGATAAAAATTCCGGACTCTCTTCGCACACCGTCCTGATCAACCGCTTCAGGCAGTCATTTCACAGCGCTGGGTTATCATCGGTCGCCCTGAAATCTGAGCGTCCCATGTCCGTTCCAGCCCGTTGTCTGTCCGGAGGTGTATTGCATTCCTCGCGCATCGAAATCGTCTGTGGGTAGTGCGAGCGACCGCCGGGTTAATGGCGTGGTTACGGCCATCATGTTCGCGCTGGCAGCGGGTGCCGTCTGGTGCGTGGTGGCCTTGGCGCTGCAGCGCGAATTGGCAATCGTGGCGCTGCCAATAGCGGCCATCATTGCCTGGGCATTGCGTGGCAATGGCTATGCAGGAGGTCGGTTTGGCGCGGTACTCGGTGCTGTTGGCACGGCGCTGGCCTGTTTCTACGCGCAATATCTGCTGGCCACCGCCGAGATTGCTTCCATCTTCGACCTTCCGTTTCGCGAGAGCCTCGCCAAATCCGGATTCGCCATGACCACCGACTTGATGTTGAAGCGGCTGGACATCGTCGATTTCGCGGTCTTCGCCGCAGCGATCGTCTTCGCTGCCTTGCTTATCGCACGCAAGCGCTGACATGCCGGAGCTGCCCGAGGTCGAAACGACGCGACGCGGCCTTGAACCGCATCTGGTTGGCCGGCGTGTTGTCGATCTCATCATCCGCCAACCACAATTGCGCTGGCCGGTTGCGAAGGGTTTGCAGCAATTGCGCGGGCAGCGTATCGAGTCGGTCGAAAGACGCGCCAAATATTTGCTGATCGCAACCGCGCCTGGCAGCGCCATTCTGCATCTGGGCATGTCCGGCAGCCTTCGTGTGCTGCCGCGCGCAACCGCGATTGGCAAGCACGATCATGTCGACTGGTTACTCGATTCCGATCATGTGCTGCGCTTCACCGATCCGCG
>JAYUYW010000134.1:0-2281 GCA_043752325.1 Rhodanobacteraceae bacterium
CACGCCTTTCATGCCGGCAACTTCGCAGATGTTTTCAAGCACACCATACTTGTCGGGCTGGTCGATGCGCTGAAAACCAAGCCGGGCGCATTCTGTGTGCTCGATACCCACGCCGGACGCGGCAGTTACGACCTTTCGAGCGAAGAGGCACAGCGCACCGGCGAATTTCGCGAAGGCGTGGCACGGCTGATGTTCGGCGACATTCAACCGCCGCTGTTGCAGCGCTACATCGATGAAGTCCGTCGCTGCGACGACAGCACGCCTCTCAAGCGCTATCCCGGATCACCGCTGCTCGTCAGCCTTATGCTGCGCGAGCAGGATCGCGGCGTATTCTGCGAACTGCAGCCTGAAGAAGCCGCCGCATTGAAGCAAGCCTTGCGTGGTGATGCTCGCTCGGCTGCGCATCAGCGTGATGGCTACGCGGCGATGAAAGCCTTCCTGCCACCACCGGAAAGACGTGGGTTGGTCCTGATCGATCCGCCATTCGAAGCACAGGATGGCGAATTCCGCATTATTGAATCGGCATTGGACACCGCACTTCAGCGCTGGCCTACCGGCTTGTACGCAATCTGGTATCCAATCAAACGACGCAGCGGCGTGATGCCGTTCCAGCGCTGGCTGTCGCGATGTGGAGCGAAGTCGGTGCTCAATGCCGAGCTGATGATCCATCCCGACACGTCGCCGCTGCGCCTCAATGGTTGCGGCATGGCGATCATCAATCCGCCGTGGCAGTTCGACGCGCAGCTGGTACAGACGCTGCCAACGCTGACCCAGTGGCTGGCTCCCGACAAAAGTGGGAGTTGGCGTTGCGATTGGTTGGTCGAAGGCTGACGCGACACCATCGCTTAACCTGTTGACGCAACGATTCAGCGAATCGCTTTATACTGGTAATTGTGCAACGCACCATTTCCAATTCGGCACTGCAACTCGACACGCACAGCCGCGATGATGCCGATCAGCCCGGCTTGCCCCATGGCGACATCATTCACACACGAAACGGCGTCGAATTGTCTCTACGTCCAATCGAACCTGCGGATGCGCCAGCGTTGGTACGCGCCTTCGCGCATTTAACGGTCGACCAAGTCCGTATGCGCTTGTTCTACAGCCTCAGTGAATTGTCGATCGAGATGGCGCGGCAGCTTTGCGATGTGAATCCTGAGCGCGTCGCCGCTTTCGTGGTAACCAAACCCGGCGATAGCGAAATTCTCGCCGAGGCACGGGTCGTGGTGGATCGCTCGGCGGCGCTCGCGGAATTCGCGATCATCGTCGACGCGGAATGGACCGGTATCGGCGTCGCCCATGCCTTGATGACGCGCCTGATCGACGAATGCCGCCGTCGCGGCGTCAGCGAAATCTGGGGCGACATCCTCGCCGACAATCGTCCCATGCTGGATCTGGTCCAGCACATGGGATTCGAGCGCAACCCGAACGCCAGCGACCACAGCATCGTTCGCGCAAGCCTTGCGCTTTAGCTCGCGCAATCTCCCTAAGGTATCGGTCGAAACGCCGCATTACGCCGCAGCCGTGATCGTGACGGGTATCCTGTGCACCGCTTCTTTTGCCGGCCTACTTGCGTCGGCCACTACACCGTCCTGATGATTGAAACCGTCCTGCCTGCCGCTACCGTCGGCAAATTGTTGCCTGCCAGCGGCCAGCAACGCCGTTACTGGAATGCACCGCAAGGCTCCGCGCTCGCGCTGCTCCTGAGCGATGTCGGCCGCCGTCACGACAGCATCGTGGTCGCAGTAACGCGCGACACGCAAAGCGCGCACGCCCTGGAAACCGAACTCGCCGCGTTTGCCGGTAACGATCTGGAGGTGCTGCACTTCCCGGATTGGGAAACCCTGCCCTACGATCTTTACGCGCCGCATCCGGAGATTGTTTCGCAGCGCATTGCCACGTTGTATCGCCTGCCCGGCGTGCGCCGCGGCGTGCTGGTGGTGCCGGTGGCGACGCTCATGCAACGCCTGCCGCCACGCGGCTATATCTCCGGCAGTGGTTTGATGCTGGAACTGAAGCAGAAGATGGACATCGGCAATGAGCGCCACCGTCTTGAAGCCGCTGGTTATCGTCCCGTTCCGCAAGTGCAGGAACCCGGCGACTTCGCGGTGCGTGGAGCACTGATCGACATCTATCCGATGGGCAGCCACGAGCCCTATCGCATCGAACTTTTCGACGACGAAATCGAATCGATCCGCACTTTCGATCCGGAAACCCAGCGCTCCGACCACAAGGTCGACAGCGTGCGCCTGCTGCCGGGTCGTGAGTTTCCGCTCAATGT
>JAYUYW010000135.1:0-2280 GCA_043752325.1 Rhodanobacteraceae bacterium
TACGATTCAAGAACTGCTCGGCCACAAGGACGTGTCGACAACGCAGATCTATACCCATGTGCTCAATCGGGGTGGTGCAGGCGTGATCAGCCCGCTGGATCGTTAGTTCATATTGAACGACGTGCGCGCCCGGTTTACTTCTGAATGCATCGCGGAGACGGACAGAATTGCGCGACCCGCTCGAGTGGATTCCCGCTTGCGTAGATCTATGCGATGCGGGCGATGCATACCGGCTGCGAGGGACACGCTGTTTCGCAAGTTCGAGTGCCGCCGGGTTTGCACCCTGTGGAAAGATCAACTCAGCTGCGACGAACCAGCACGGCGGTGATGTTGTCGGAGCCGCCGCCGTCGAGCGCGGCGAGGATCAAATGCTCAACACATTCCTGCGCGGACAGTTCGCGACGCGCAAGTAGGCTGGCGATGTGGGCGTCGTCAACTTCCTCGGTCAAGCCATCGCTGCATAACAACAACTGCATACCGTGTTCAAAGGTTCCGGCAACGCATTCCACGCGCAGTGATTTGGGATCAGTCACGCCCAGCGCCTGGGTGACGACATTGCGATGCGGATGCGTGCGCGCCTGGTCGGCCGTGATGGCGCCTTGGCTGACCAGTTCCTGCACGTAGGAATGGTCTTGCGACAACTGGCGCAATTCGCCATTGAAGGCATAGGCGCGGCTATCGCCGACCCAGGCGACCTGGTAGGCGTGATCGGCGTCGATGGTCAGTGCAGCAATCGTGGTGCCCATCGGCAATATTTCCGAGCGCTTGCTGGAATGGTCGATGATCTCGGCATCGGCGCGCTGGATGGCAGCGACGATGCTGTTGCCATCACCAACCTCGCGGATCAGCGTTTCGCGCGCGATCGCGCTGGCAACTTCGCCATTCTCGTGTCCGCCCATGCCGTCGGCGACCAGCCACAGACGTAGGTCGCCATCGGCGTAGTAGGTGTCTTCGTTGTGCTCGCGGCGGAGCCCAACGTGGGTGGCGTGGCCAAATTCGATCATGACCGCTAATTCTACGATGGATCAGGCCGCGCCACAGTCTCGGTGTGACGGTGTGGCGCAATCCGATCAAGCAAGTCGGTTGCGCCATCGCCGGGCAACGGTTGCAACCCGAGTAGCTTCGCCAGCATTGGATACACATCGACGTTGCCAAACGGCGGAATCACCCGACCTTGCGCGAACGACGGACCGGTCGCGAGGAACAGCGCGCGCATCGATGCCAATTCGGGATCGTAGCCGTGCGCGCCTCGCTTGATGTGGTTGCCCCTGTCCAGCCAATCGCGTGTTGTTGTGGTCCAGCCCTCATTGGCCAGACAGACCAGCGCCGGAACGCGCGGGTTGCTTCCGTAGTGCAAGCGCGCCGGCACTTCGGCCTTGCGCCAGCATTGCCATGGCAGTTCGCTGGTCCATAATTTTTGCGTCACTGACGTTTCCCAGCCGTGCTTGGGCGTCACACCGGCCAGGACGCCCGTCATGGGAGGCTCGATCACGTCGGCCGGAATAACATCGTCAAGCACAATAAAGTGATCGGGCGCCACCGCCGCCATGCCGTGGTCGGAGACCAGCACGATATTGATACGGCCGTCCATGCCGCTGTCACGAATGCCTGCGAACAGACCCGCCAGCACAGCGTCGACATCACGCAAGGCGCTGTCCAGTTGCGGAGAATCAGGCCCAAAGTCATGGCCGGCGATATCGATGGTGTCGAGATACAAGGTGATGAAATCCGGTCGCGTCGCGGCAGGCCGTCGTAACCACGCCATCACCTTGTCGACGCGCTGGACGCCCGACAGTTTTTTGTTATAGACCACCCATTCGTCCGGGCGAATGCCACGGTTCGATGCTTCCGATCCCGGCCAAAAAAGTGTTGCAGTGCGCAACCCGGCTTCGTGAGCAGTCACCCACAGCGGAACCGCTTGCGACCACCAGCGCGGGTCGCCGACCGCTTCACTATTGCCGGAACTGAAGCGGACCCCGGGAATATCGGAGTCGGTCATCGTGTTGTTGACGATGCCGTGATGGTCCGGCCACTTGCCGGTTACGAGCGTGTAGTGATTGGGGAACGTAAGGCTGGGAAACGAGGGCTGCATCCAACGTGCTCGTACGCCATCTCGCGCGACGGCCGATAACGTCGGCGTCAATCCGCGATCAAGGAAATCCGGACGGAATGCGTCAATCGAAATCAACAGCAGCGGCACCGGCCGCTCGCTGCGCGGAGATGTGCTGGCGCATGCGGCCAGCAGTCCGAGCAGGATGTAAAGCAGGAGCCGCATGATCG
>JAYUYW010000136.1:0-6022 GCA_043752325.1 Rhodanobacteraceae bacterium
AGGTCGCCTTCAAGCAGGCCAAGATCGATCAAACCTTGCGAAATCACTCGAACCGCCGCCCCGTGATAGGCGTTGAATGCGCGACCGGGTCGAACTTCACCAATTGCAGCGTCCTGGGCTGCCAAGACGATGTCGTAAATCTCTCTCTGTGCTTTCCTGAAGCGACCGTTGACCGGAAAGGTGCGGGTGATATCCGATGCATAACCGTGGAATTCCGCGCCGGCATCGATCAGCAACAAGTCGCCATCGTTCAACAGCGCGTTGTTGGCGCGATAGTGCAGCACGCAGGCGTTGGCACCGCCACCCACGATGGGCTCGTAGCTGGCGACCGCGCCGTGGCGGCGAAACGTGTGCAGCAGCTCGGCTTCGACGGCGTGCTCGTGCATGCCGGGGCGCGTGGCCTGCATCGCTCGGCAATGCGCTTCGGCGGCAATCTCGGCGGAGCGTCGCATCAATGACAATTCGGCCGATGACTTGAACAGACGCAAGTCGTGTAGCAAATGCGACAGCGCGACAAATTCGTGCGGTGCACGCGCACCTTTCTTCACTTCGCCGCGTACGCGATTGACCCAGGCGATGATGCGCAGGTCGAAATCGGTATCGCGACCGAAGTGGTAGTAGACGCGGCCGCGGCCCTCAATCATGCCGGGCAGGATTTCGTCGATGTCTTCGATCGGGAAGGCATCGTCGAGCGCGTAATTCTCAACCGCACCGTCTGGCCCAACCCGTGGTCCGTCCCATTGCTCGCGCTCGGGGTGGCGCTCGCGACAGAACAATATTTCGGCACCGGCGCTGCGGCCAGGAATCAGCACCAGCACGGCATCGGGTTCGCCGAAGCCCGTCAGATAATGAAAGTCGCTGTCCTGCCGATACGGATAATGCGAGTCGTTGTTGCGGATGCGTTCAGGCGCGGCGGGCACGATGACGATGGCGTCTTCGCCGGCCATGCGCATCAACTGGCGGCGGCGACGCTTGAACTCCTTGCGCTCGATCATCAGTGCACGGTCGGCTTGGCGCCACCGCTGAAATCGGCACGCAGGGTCAGTACCGCGACGCGTATATATTCGACCAGTTCCGCGAGCGATTGCTCGTCTTCCTCGCCACCGCCGAATTCGAGATTCGACGCAGCGATCTGGCCGAGATCGCGCAGCATTTCCTGGCTGTCGTCGTCCAACGATGAGACACGGTCGGCAGCGTCGGCCAGACCAATCCCGCCAAGGAATCCGCGGCACCACGCGACCAGTGCGTCGGCGCGTTGTTCCATAGGCGCGCTATCGGGTGGCAACAAGGGCTCGAATCCGAGGCCGGGATCGTCGAGCGCTGCGGCGATGTCGACATGCAACTGCTCGAACACGTCCACTTCGGCACCGACCTGCTGGTCGTCAAGTGCAAGGTCAGTCAACCATCGTTGCGGCGCGGTCTTCCCGCCTGCGCAGAGGAAGCCTGTCAGCGAACCGTGCAGGTCACTCGCGTCGACACCTAGTTGGGCGACCGAGCTGGAGTGGCTCAGGTCGCCGTGGGTTACTTCTGCCGTCATTGCGCCGCATTCGTTTGAAGTTGACACATTCTAAGCAATCGACACCGCCCCGCGCAGCGGCGATGTCGTTGTTGCTCAAGCTACAGCAGCGAGCTGGCCGGAATCTGCACCACTCAGGCGTCGATGTCGTTGTCCGAATGCCTGTCGCAGCTTGAGGTGAAGATCAGGCGGCTGCGGAACGGCCAGCCGCTACGGCTGACCAGCCAGCGGAAAAGCTGAGCACCAGCCGATAGAGACAGCCGCGTTATGATGGCGGCTGTCAATGGTATTGGAGTCACCCATGTTGGCCGTCGATTTCCCGGGTGCCCCGCGCCTGGTCGCCGCGCTGGATGCCGCCGTCTGTTGCGATTGCACCAACGCCATAACCCGCCAGTTGTGCACAGCCCTGTGCAAACTGATTCGCGACCCGGAAATTCGCCTGCCCAAGTGCGTGTTCGAAGCCGAACCCGACCGCTACGCCCGACGCGAGCTTTATCGCAGCGAGGAACACGGTTACTGCGTGATCGCGATGACGTGGGGACCAGGCCAAGGCACCGCCATCCATGATCACGATGGCATGTGGTGCGTGGAAGGCGTTTGGCACGGCGAGATCGAAGTGGTGCCTTACGAATTGGTCGAACAAAAAGACGATCGCTTCCGCTTCGAATCGCGCGGACTGACCCAAGCCGGTCCCGGTTCTGCCGGCAGCTTGATCCCGCCTCACGAGTACCACACCATTCGCAATCCCAGCGAGACCGATGTTACGGTCACCCTTCATATCTATCGCGGGCGGATGACCGCGTGCTCTGTGTTCCGTGCCGCCGAGGATGGTTGGTTTGAGCGGGACGAGCGCAAGTTGTCGCTGGATCAGACCTACTGACAGAACAGCACGGCGTTTTCACCACTCGCCGCGCCCTCCCGCAAACGAAAAGCGCCGGCTCGGCAATCGAACCGGCGCGTGGATGGCTAGCAAAAAGAATTACGGCAAGATCGCAATCAGGATGATGATCGGGATCGGAATGCCAATGAACCAAGGCAACAGTGATCTCATGATCGTTACTCCTCAAGCGGATTGACGTCATCGGACGGCTGGATCGGCGGCATCGCGACGGCGACCACCAAAGATTGCCACGAAGCTGGAGGCGAAGGCATCGCAAAGAAGGGACACGAACAACCATAGCGCCAACCAGGCAGCGGCCGTACGTGCCGCATTGGCGGTCTCCTTGGCCTTGGCTTTTGCGGTGTAGATGCCCTGCTTGAGATTCGTCTAACCGGCTTCGACGCGCTGCTCCGCTGCTGCCCCGCTGACGCCGGTCTGCCGAGCAACCATCCGTGCAAGATAGCTGCGGTCCGCATCATTCAACGAACCAGTGCGGATAGCATTGGCGAATATCGCGGTGACTTCACCGCGCGCGGTCGAGTCCGAGTCGCTCGGACGAGGCGAGGTCATCGGGCGCTGCTGCACTGGCTCGTTAGCCGTTGATGCTTCAGGCACGGTTCCTGCCGTCTCCACCGCATCGCTGGTAGCGCTTGTCACTTCGGCTTCTGCAACGGCGTTGTCACGCAGCAGGGTGTCGACGAAGTAGCCGCTATCGATATCGACGGTGTCGGCGATGGCATTGGCAACGGCGCTGTCCGCCTTGCCGGCACCACCAGGCGCAGAGCCAGCGAGCTCCGCGTCGCTGCCAAGTATGTTGCCGAAGGCGGTTGCCAAAAAAATCGCAACGACCCGGCTCGCAATTTCCCAGCTCAGTAACACGTGGGCGGTGTCGCGGAAAACACCTCGTCATCAATCAGGTATGACCATCTCACACGCAGGCGGCCAGGCGCCGTTTCAGCTCGCCTTGCGCGTCTTGGCGGTCGAAGCCTTGACCTTTTTCTGCGCTGCCGATTTCTTCGCGTCTACCTTTGAACTCGGTATCTTGGCGGACGATTTCGCCACGCGCTTGCTGGCTGCATTCTTCGCCGGCGTGCGCTTGTTGCTGTCCAAGCTCATCTTCAGCAGCGACATGAAATCCACCACGTTCGTAGTGGCATCGTCGGGCAGTTTTTCGTCATCGTGTGGCAGCGCCTTCACCACGCCCTTGCTCTTCATCTTGCTTTTGATGACTTTGGTCAGGCGTTCGCGATACTCGTCCTTGTAGTCGCCAGGCATCCAGTCGCCGGCCATCGCTTCGATCAGCTTCGTAGCCATGTCGAATTCCGCGTCGCTGATCCGGTACGCCTTGGTGCTTGCGTCGGGAAACTTGTACTCGTCGGCATTGACCAGTTCCTGCGGATAGCGCAGCAAATTCAACAACAGCGCATCACCTTGCGGCATCACGGCGCAAAGGTACTCGCGCGTGCGGATGACGACGTGGCCGATGCCGATGCGCCTGGTCTTGCGCAGGGTTTCGCGCAGTAGCACGTAGCCTTTTTCAGCCTTCTTGCCCGGCACCAGGAAATACGGCTTCTCAAAAAATGGCGGTGCAATCTCGTCAACGTGCACGAATGCATTGATGTTGATCGACTCGTGCGATTCGGGTGCGGCCTCCTTCAGAGTTTCCTTGTCGATGACGACGTAGCTGCCCTTGTCATACTCGAACGCTTTGACGATGTCCTTCCACGGCACTTCCTCGCCGGTTTCTGCGTTGACCCGCTCGTAGCGGATCGGCTGCTTGCTGCGTGAATCGAGCATCTTGAACTGTATGTCGGTGCGACGCTCTCCCGACATCAGCGAGATCGGCACGTTGAGCAGTCCAAACGAGATCGTTCCAGTCCAGATCGGTCGAGCCATGGTCGTTTCCTCGGGCGGGCCGTCGAGGGTAATCGTTCACTCGCATATGATGGCGCATCATGCTTGTCGCGCGTTGTGGAAAGTTCAGTTGCACGCCGCAAAATCGGCAAATTCACGTGTCGTCGGATCGAGCATCGAGGGGTGCGATGGGACTCAAGGAATACAAGCGCAAGCGTGATTTTTCGGCCACATCCGAACCTTCTGAAGGCGGCGATACGAGGTCTAAGGGCAAGCAGCGCATCTTTGTCGTGCAGTTGCACCATGCCTCGCGTCGTCATTACGACTTTCGACTGGAGCTGGATGGGGTGCTCAAAAGCTGGGCGGTGCCGAAAGGTCCAAGCTTCGATCCGTCAGTCAAGCGCCTTGCCGTCGAGGTGGAAGACCATCCCATTTCCTACGCCGATTTCGCCGGCGACATTCCGAAAGGGCACTACGGCGGCGGTCATGTCGACGTATTCGACAGCGGTACGTGGACGCCGCAGGGCAATCCGCGCAGGAGTCTGCGCGACGGCGACCTGAAGTTCGAATTGCACGGCAACATTCTGCGCGGCTCATGGGTACTGGTGCGAACGCGGGTGCAGGGCAGCAAGCAACATTGGCTATTGATCAAGCACTCCGACGGGTTCGCCAACGAAGGCGAAGCGGATGATTTCCCTGATGCGAAAACGGATCGCCCGCGCGCGGCGAAGACAACGCAGAAGATCGCGAGCGAGCTCAAGCAATCGGCCCCGCCATCGGTACTCAAGACGGCGAAGAAAATCGGACCACCTGCTGGGCTCAAGCGTGAGTCGATGACAAACGATGCCTTCGACCCGGAATTGTGTCGCCCGCAATCCAGCGCACCCACCGGCGACAACTGGTTGCACGAAGTAAAGTGGGACGGCTATCGGCTGCTGACCACCATTGTGCGTGGCAAGCCACGTCTGTGGTCGCGCAACGGCATCGAATGGACCAACCGCCTGCCCGGGATTGCCGAAGCCGTGCGCTCACTCGGTCTGAAAAGCGCACAACTGGATGGTGAAATGGTGGTACTTCGCGACGGGCGCGACAGCTTCAATGCCTTGCAGGCGCGATTGTCCGACGATGCTGATAGCAGTGACGACGATGTCGTTTACATGCTTTTTGATCTGCTGTATCGCAACGGCGAATCGTGGCGCGATGTTGCCTTGCTTGAACGCAAGGAGGCGTTGGCGAAACTGATCGACGAACATGCGCACGATCTCCTGCGTTACAGCCAGCATCAGCTCGGCAGCGGGACGGAAGTGTTTTCGCAAGCAACCGGGGCAGGCCTGGAAGGCATCGTCAGCAAGCGCGTCGACAGTCGTTATAGCGGTGGACGCGGCGGTGATTGGGTGAAGGTGAAGACGCGTGCTTCGGATGAGTTCGTGGTGGTTGGCTACACGGAACCGAAAGGCATTCGACCAGGGGTTGGCGCATTGCTGCTCGGACAGCTGCGCAATGGTGCGCTCAGCTATGTCGGACGGGTCGGCACCGGTTTCGATGATGCGTTGCTGAGGTCGTTGCGCAAGCAGCTTTCCTCGTCAACGGTCAGATCAGCGCAGATCAACGTCGACCTTCTGCCTGCACGTGACCGCAAGGCTGCAGTCTGGGTGCGACCGGAACTGATCGTCGAGGCGTTCAATCAGGGCTATGGCGGCAACGGTTTGCTGCGGCAGGCGTCCTTCAAAACACTACGCGAGGACAAGACAGTCGCCGATCTGACTGACGGA
>JAYUYW010000137.1:0-6022 GCA_043752325.1 Rhodanobacteraceae bacterium
GTCGCCACAGCCTGGGTGACGCCGTATTGGTGCAGCGCGATCACGTCCATGTAGCCTTCGACGACAAGCAGGCGCGCGATCTTCTGGTTGGCCTCGCGCACCTGCCACATGCCGAATAGTTCGCGGCCTTTGTGGAACAGCAGCGTCTCGGGCGAATTTAAATACTTCGGATTGTCTTCCGGTGACAACACGCGACCACCGAAAGCGATTGTGCGGCCGCGTCGATCGAGGATCGGGAACATGACGCGATTGCGAAACCGATCGTATTTACGGCCGCCTTCGCCGCCGGTCAACATGCCGGTTTTTTCGAGCAGGGCATTGCGCTGCGGCGTGGTGCCGAGCGCGCTTTTCAGGTTATCCCAGCCATCCGGCGCGAAGCCGAGGCGAAAGCGTTGCTGGATGTCGGCGTTGAGGCCGCGCTGTTCGAAATACGCTTGCGCGGTTTCGTTGCTGGCGAGTTGCCTGGTGAAGAAATTGGCCGATGCGTCGAGAATTCCGTACAGATCGGTAGCGTCGTCGTGCTCGGTTCGCGCGGCTTCGCGCGGAATCTGCACGCCGACGCTGGTGGCGAGTTCTTCGACCGCGTCTAGGAATTCGAGGCGGTCGTAGTCCATCAAAAACTTGATCGCGCTGCCGTGCGCGCCGCAACCAAAGCAATGGTAGAACTGCTTGGCCGGGCTGACCGTGAACGAGGGCGAGCGCTCGTCGTGGAACGGGCAACGCGCACTCCAGTCGCGGCCCGCCTTTTTCATGACCACGCGCTGGCCAATCACGTCGACGATATCGACACGAGCCAGCAGGTCGTCAAGGAAAGAGTCAGGAATTCGGCCTCGCATTAGCCGGTTAGGATGCCACGTTGGGGGTTTCGTCGCTGCCAATTGCCGACAGACTTGCCGCTACTCGCAACTGCAAAACCTCGTCATTCCCGCGTAGGCGGGAACCCATTTTGATCCTTGTGATCTGGCACTTCGCACTGCCCACCCACAATGTCCGACCATAGATCGCGCCACTCCGAGTTGCTTCCTTCAATCAACCGCAGCTTCCACTCGCGATTCCATTTCTTGATCGCTTTTTCACGCGTAATCGCGCTTTCCATGGTCAGGTGGAGTTCGTATCAGACCAGTGTCTTGACGTCGTACTGCGCGCTGAATCCCTGCACGGCACCGTCGCGATGCTGCAAGACTCGCTGAACAAGATCGGACGTAACGCCGGTATAGATCGTACCTCGGCATTGGCTCGCCATGATGTAGACGGCTGGCTGGACGAGGCGTTTCATTGCCCCGGAAGTTTAAGATCAAAATGGGTTCCCTTCCTTCGCGGGAATGACGAGGGGTGGGAGGATCTTCGCCGGGGTGGCGAAGGCGGGAGGTAATGCAACGCCGAACAGATTCGCCTCCGCCTTCGCGGGAATGACGAGGGTTTTTTGATTGCCGCTGCGTCGAACCAAGGTCTCGCCAGACGACCTACTCCCCCGCCCCATGCCTGCGCGCTGCCACGTTGATCGACCTGCCCTTTACCGGTACATCAACCCCTTTCACATCAATCACCGGATCAAACATGGCGATCGCGGTGGCACCGACGCGGCGGCTGTCGTACCAGGCGTAGGCGGCGACGCCGGCGGCGCCGAGTAGTGGTACCCACCGCGCGACGCCTTTGGCGACGGTGCGTTTCGACAGGTGGATGCCGACCTGTCCGGCCAGCGTGCGTAACGCACGTGACGAGAGCGCCTGCACCACGCCGCGCTCGCCCATTCGCACGCCGATGTCGCGAAACGCTTGCGCGGCGGTGTGGCGGTATAGGCAGTACAGCATCTGTTCGCGGCTGACCGGCGCGCGGCGGCCGAATGCGGCAGCGATGTCGGTCACCATCTGCGCCTGGATGCGCCAGATCAAGGTGAGTTCCGGGATAAGGGTGAGCCAGCCGAGCGGCCCGACCGGCAGCGACAGCGAACCGGCGGCGAGTGCCGACTTGCGTGCGGCCGCGTCGGTGATGGCGCGGGCTCGTGCGCGTGGCTGGCCACTGGCGGGTTCGAAGGTACCGGGTACATTGCCAACGAAATCCAGGACCATGTTGCTGATGGATTCGCCCGCTTCGACCACGGCGATGGCTTTGGATGCCTTGCTCGATTTCTTTGCGGCCGGGGTTTTGCGTGCAGCGGATTTGGGTGCGGGAGCTTTGTCTGCGGGATTTTTGCGTGCGGTCATCGTGATCGTCAGTTCGCGAATAGGTCGAAAACTATGCCGGCGCGCAGCTGTACCGTTCACACCGGCAGGCTGCGGCCCCCGTCAACGCGAATAACCTGACCGGTGATGAAACCGGCGTCACGCAGCAACCACAACACCGTGTTCGCGATTTCTTCGGCGCTGCCGGCGCGGGCCAACGGCGTGCGCGCCATGATGTCGGCGCGGCGTTCGTCGGATCCCGGATTTTCGGGCCACAAGATTGCACCCGGCGCGACGGCGTTGACGCGAACATCCGGTGCCATGTCGAGCGCCAACGACTTCGTCATCGCGACCAGCGCGGCCTTGCTCATCACATAAACCGGGTGTTCGGGCAACGGCCGTTCGGCGTAGATATCGACCAGGTTGACGATGGCGCCATTCGCCTCGCGCAACGCGTGCGCGGCCGCTTGTGCAAGGAGCAAGGGTGCGCGCGCGTTGACGTTGAACAAGGCATCCCACTGGTCGATATCGATTGTTCCAAGTGGGGTCGGGAAGAAGGCGGAGGCGTTGTTGACGAGGGCATCGAGTCGGCCGAAACAGCTGAGCGTTGCTGAAACCAACAAGTCCGGCGCCGACAGGTCGGCAAGGTCGGCATGGACGGCCAGCGTGCTGCCAGGCCGGACGCTTTCCAGCTCCGCCAGCAACGAAGCAAGTTCACCGCGCGAACGGTTGGCATGCGCAGCAATGTCGTAGCCGGCAGCGTGCAGCGTTCGCGCAATCGACGCGCCAATGCGGCGGCCAGCACCGCTGACGAGGGCGACGGGATTAGCGGTGGATGGCATGCGTGCATCACTCCAAAGGATTCGGATAGCGCTGCGTTATTCTGCTCGCCGTCGAGAGTGCCGCTTTAACGGCGCCGAGCCAAGAGGCAGTGAACAAGCCCGCATGAAAATTTCCCTGCCGACGCCCGATGCCGATCAACGGATGCATAGCGCGCGCCTGACTCTGGCATTGCGCGACGAAATCCTTGCCGAAGGCCCGATGCCATTTTCGCGCTGGATGGAGCGCTGTCTGTATTCGCCGGGTTTGGGTTACTACAGTGCCGGATCGACGAAATTCGGCGCGGCCGGCGACTTCATCACGGCGCCGGAATCGGGTCCGCTGTTTGCACAATGCGTGGCGACGTCCGTGCTGCCGGCATTCGCTGCACTGGACGGAAGGCGATGCTTTCTTGAATTGGGCGCTGGCAGCGGCGCGTTCGCCGAAGCGGCCTTGATTGAGCTGGAATTTCGGAATTCAGCGCCCGACGAGTACGCGATTCTGGAGCCATCCGCTGATCTGCGCGAACGCCAGCGCGAACGATTACGCGCTGCGTTGCCAGCCGGGCTTTTTTCGATTGTCGGCTGGCTTGATCGACCACCCACGCAGAACTGGCAAGGCGTGCTGTTCGCCAACGAAGTGATCGACGCGCTGCCGGTAACGCGTTTTGCAATCAACGACGGCAAGGTATTCGAGGAACACGTGGCGTTGGATGGCGAGCGTTTCGCCATGCGTGATGTCGAGGCAAGCGAGCAGCTCGTCGCTTGCGTTCGCGGACTGGAAAAACGTCTGGGTCGCGACTTCAACGATGGCTATCGCAGCGAGATCGCGCTTCAGTTGAGTTCGTGGATCGCCACCGTCACTGAAACGCTGGAACGTGGCATCGCCTTATTCGTTGACTACGGCCACACGCGTGACGACTACTACGGAAGTGAGCGTTCCAGCGGCACAATGCAATGTCACTACCAGCATCGCGTCCATGCCGATGCCTTGGCCCTGCCCGGCTTGCAGGACATCACCGCATCGGTCGATTTCAGCAGCGTCGCCGATGCCGCGGTCGCCGCCGGGCTGAAGGTGATGGGCTACGCGAGCCAGGCCCAGTTCCTGCTTGGCAACGGATTGGTGCAGTTGCATCAACGCCACGCGGAAGATGCCGATGCAAGTGAAATCTACGAACTTTCGCGGCAGATCAAACGCCTCACCCTGCCCGATCAGATGGGTGAACGGTTCCAGGCATTGGTGCTGGGTCGAAGTATCGATGCGGCACTATTGCCTGGGTGGATGGACATCGACCGGAGCGCACGCCTTTGATTCTTTCCTGGCTCCTGTCGCCGTTGCGTGGCGGTCTTTTGCTGGCACTTTTACTGTGGCTGCTTTGGCGCTGGCTGCCGCGCTGGCTGCGCGCCATCGGAATTTCCGGCCTCGCCATCGCGGGGGTGCTGGCAACGCCGTTAGGCGCGAATGCACTCGTTGCCGCAGTCGAATCACGCGCACCGACGCCAGCCGATTGCAGCGGTGCGCCGCCCTCGACCATCGTGCTCCTCGGCGGCGGCGTACTGGTTTCGACCCGCGATCCGCTCGACTATCGGGTGCTGTCGCCGCCCAGCATCCAGCGGATTTTTGCAGCGGCGCGATTGGCACGGCAGCAACCCAATGCACCGATCATCATCACCGGCGACAGTTTCTGGGGCGTGCCGGAAAGCACGCTGATGGCGCGATTGCTGATCGAATTGGGCATCGCATCCGAACGCATCCGCGAAGAACCGACCGCTCGCACCACCTGGCAAAACGCCCAATTCACTGCCACGCTTCAACCACCGATTGATCGCCGCATCTGGCTGGTCACGTCGGCTTTGCACCTGCCGCGCGCCCTGTACGCATTCCAGCAAGCCGGCTTCGACACCTGCACTTGGCCTGCCGACAGCCGCTACGCAGGCTGGATCGGCTGGGGCTACCTGCTGCCCTCCAGCAGCGCGATCGTGAAATCAGAAGCGGCCCTGCACGAACTCCTAGGCGAATTCGCCTATCGCCATGGCTGGCTGCGCCAGGCTGATCGCAGTCCATCGCCGGATTCCGGCGAGGGTTGACACACCTTTGGTTTGGCCGTTTAGACGGCCATTGTCTATGTCGCCAGACTGGTCAACCTTCCAGCTTCGTCATTCCCGTGTCTTTCAACAGCCGAACGGCTGGTCAATCGGGGACCCATGTTGATTCGGTTATTTTGACTGGGCGTTTTCTGGTTGTCGGCACTCGCCAGACTGGTCAAGCGTTTCGCCTGTATGACAGGCTTTCGCCAATCTGTACAAGCGTTTCGCCGGGCTGGTTCTGGTCGCTACGCTCGTGTTGATTATCGCCAGTCTGGTCAAGCGTATGGTTCGGCTGCCGCCGACCCAGTAACTTTTCTCACGCGGAGAAAAGTCACCAAAAGACGCGACCCGATGGCCTGTCGGTCGTGCGGTGAAGCCGCACGACTGCGCAAGCACTGGCCGGGTTCGGCTGAAGGCACATCCTGTGCCGCAGCCGAAGCCGCGCTCCCAGCGCGTCCCGCAAGCGGCTGATCCGTCCAGCACTTGCCGACAGGAACGGGCGGGTAGATCAACAGCATCCGCCGCTTAGCCGCGGCTTTATGTAGCGCATCGCGCTGCGTGCTGTTGACCTATATCCCGTTTCGGGGAGGCGAGTTGGCGCAGGAAAGCCCGCAGGGTGGACGAATGGATTGGGCCAGTTCGCTGCAGGTGCTCCGGATGCGCCTTCAGCGAACCCCGTAGCCAGCTCGCGTAGTCGTGCGGCTTCTCCGCACGACCGACCCGCCACGGGCGCATCTTTGGCCCACGTTTCTCTCCGAGCAGAAAGGTGGGGCGGCGGGCGGCAGCCCGGCGAAACGCTTGACCAGCTGCCGGAGGAAGAAGGCAAAAGAGGTGCGCCGGTAGGCGCGAGAGAAAGCGGAGCCGAATCAGGCGAGCAACTTGCGTAGCTTGTTGATGGCGACGACAAGTGAGTCGATCTCCGCCTCGGTGTTGGTGAATGCCAACGACGCACGC
>JAYUYW010000138.1:0-14407 GCA_043752325.1 Rhodanobacteraceae bacterium
AGCTGCGGCGCGAGTTCGCCCAAGGGGCCAGCGAGAATATTGGCGACCAGTGCGTCGGCGCTGGACCGCATAGCGTCGCGATCAAACTGGTCCGGTAAAAATACTTTCAATCGATCAGCGACTTCATTGCGCTCGGCATTGTCGATCGTTGCCGTGATCGCCTGCGGATCGTTGTCGATGCCGATGACGCTGGTAGCACCCAACTTGAGCGCGGCCAATGCAAGGATTCCCGAACCACAGCCAAAGTCGATGACGTTCTTGTCGCGCAGTTCCAGACCATCCAGCCACGCAAGGCACAGCGCGGTGGTCGGATGCGTGCCGGTTCCGAACGCGAGGCCGGGATCAAGCCGCACGATCACCGACTCGTCGTCGGCTGGTGGTTCGATATTCCACGGGTAAATCCACAGGCGGCGACCGAACTGCATCGGCTTGAATTGATCCATCCAGACACGTGTCCAATCCTGATCCGCAACGTCGCGGAAAGCGATCTGCGCGGGCTCCAGTTCCGGCACGCGATCAATCAAAACCTGCAACACGCTGCCGCGGTCAGTGATGGCTTCGAACAGCACGTCCATCACTATCATCGACCACAACGGTGTCTCGCCGACACCAGGTTCGAAAATGGCACGTTCATCGGGCGTTTCTGCGTCGGCATCGCGTAAGGTGATCGACAATGCGCCGAGCTCTTCAAGGGCCGCCTCGATGCGATCCTGGTCGCGCGCATGCAAGGTCAGGGTCAGTTCCAGCCACGACATGGTGTGTGGATGCTCCGATCGATTGGCGTTCTCACCACAGTCGGCGTCGCCAGAGCGGGCAATTTTACATGGCAACGGTTTTTGGTGACGCGCCACTGAAAAAAGCTAGACGGCGTCGGCCCCAATTTCACCCGTGCGAATGCGGATCACCTGCTCGATGGCTGTGACAAAAATCTTTCCGTCGCCGGTCTTGCCGGTGCGTGCCGATTGCTGGATTGCTTCGACAATCGCATCGACCTGGCTGTCGTCGACCACCGTTTCAATCTTTACCTTGGGCAGGAAATCGACCACGTATTCGGCCCCGCGGTATAGCTCGGTATGGCCTTTTTGGCGACCGAAGCCTTTCACCTCGGTAACGGTGATGCCGGACACGCCGGCCTGCGACAGCGCTTCGCGCACGTCGTCGAGTTTGAATGGCCTGACGATGGCTGCAATCAGTTTCATGGTGACTCCCTGGCTGGCGTGACCGCATTTCCGATTTGGCGCTGCGGCCCGGTAGGCCGCGCTGCAATGCGCAACGCGGTCCGCGCTGGTCGGATCGGTCCGATCAGATCGAGTAGTACATCTGGTATTCCAATGGATGCGTAGCCGCACGGTAGCGAGTCACCTCGGCCATCTTCGTCTCGATGTAGCCATCGATGAAATCATCGGAGAACACGCCGCCAGCCTTGAGGAAGGCACGATCCTTGTCCAGGGCTTCGAGCGCCTGGTCGAGGCTTGAGCAAACCTGCGGAATCTTCCTTTCTTCCTCGGGCGGGAGGTCGTAAAGATCCTTGTCCGATGGCGGACCTGGATCGATCTTGTTGATGATGCCATCCAGCCCCGCCATCAGCAGCGCGCTGAAGGTGAGGTAGCCGGTATTGATCGGATCAGGGAATCGCACTTCGATGCGACGCGCCTTGGCACTGTGCACGAACGGGATGCGACAGCTCGCGGAGCGATTGCGGGCCGAGTAGGCCAGCATCACCGGTGCTTCGAAACCGGGCACCAGACGCTTGTAACTGTTAGTGCCGGAATTGGCGAATGCGTTGATCGCGCGAGCGTGTTTGAAAATGCCGCCGATGTACCAAAGCGCCATCTGCGACAGGCCGGCGTAGCCATCGCCGGCAAACAAGTTGACGCCGTCTTTCGCCAGGCTTTGGTGCACATGCATGCCCGAGCCGTTATCGCCGACCAATGGCTTTGGCATGAACGTAGCCGTTTTGCCGTACCGATGGGCGACATTTTTAACGACATACTTCATCGCCAGAAGGTCGTCGGCTTTCTTGGTCAGCGTGCTGAACTGCACGCCGATTTCGCACTGGCCCGCGGTGGCGACTTCGTGGTGGTGCACCTCAACGACTTGGCCGATCTGGGTCAGCACCTTGCACATCTCGGCACGCAGGTCATTCAGTGAATCGACCGGCGGCACCGGGAAGTAACCGCCTTTCAATCCAGGGCGATGGCCAGTGTTGCCATCGGCATATTTCTTGTTTGACGACCACGCCGCTTCTTCCGAATCAATTTCGTAGCCCACCTTGCCGGCGGTGTTCATGTAGCGGACGCTGTCGAACACAAAGAACTCTGGCTCCGGCCCGAAGTATGCGGTGTCCGCGATGCCAGTGGACTTGAGGTAGGCCTCGGCGCGCTTGGCCAGCGTGCGCGGATCGCGCGAGTAACCCTGCATGGTGCTGGGTTCGAGCACGTCGCAATTAAGAATGAGCGTTGGGTCGGCTGAGAATGGGTCCAGGAACGCGGTGTCGGAGTCGGGCAGCAAGACCATGTCCGAATCGTTGATGCCTTTCCAGCCAGTAATTGACGAGCCGTCAAACATCTTGCCGTCCTCGAACAGCGAGTCGTCGACCGCGCTTGCTGGGAAACTGACGTGATGCTGGGTTCCGATAACGTCGGCGAAACGCAGGTCGATAAATTCGACGTTGTTGTCCTTGATCAGTTTGAACACATTGGCAGACGACATGGAGATCCTTGCGATAACAGGTAGGCGGGGAAGGTAGCAAGCACCGTGCCAACTCTGTCGCGGTGCAGCATTAGATAAGAATCAATAACTTATCTTTGTCTAATGTGTCGGCGGAGTCTAGATGTCATCCCAGCGTGCTCATGAATGCTTCGGAACGCACCATTATTGTGCAACAACTCGTGCCCCGAGCAGTCTGTTGATTCGCGAGGAGGTGGTAATCCATGAAACCAAGAACGGTGGAGCGTCTTGCGACTGTTCCGCCGTTCGTGGCGATTAAACACGGCGGGCGGCCGCCGCAAACATTCCGCTACTTGAGCTGCGCCACCATCCATTCGACGGTCGCATTGACCTGCTCATCCGTCAGCGAGGGATTACCGCCACGTGCCGGCATTACCCCGGCGCTACCGGTGTAGCCCTCGATCGCATGCCTCTGCAGCGTGGCCAGACCTGCTGCAAGGCGCGGCACCCAGATGCCCTTGTCGCTCAACTTCGGCGAACCACCGGCGCCGGTGTCGTGGCAGCTATGGCACAGGCTTTCGTAAATCACCTTGCCGTCCGTCGTGCCGCCATACGCAACCATGGTGGCGGCGAGTGCCGCAGCGGCTTCCTTGGCGGCCTGCATCGCAGCAGCGCCGGTTTCGCCGGCATAGACGCCGCCAACGGTGGCGATGCGCTGGTCGACAACCTTGACCAACGCACTGTCCTTGTTGCGCGGCGCTCCGGAATGGATGATGCCGGCCAGGATCATCAGTACCACCGCGATCAGCGCCAGGAAGCCGATCAGCATCAGGAATTTCTTTAGGAACACCTGATCGGTGCTGTTGACAGGACTACTCACGGTTCACCTCGTGGCCAAACGCTGTGCGGATCGGAATGCCGTCCGCGAAAGCGGGCAAGTATAGCGACCAGCCGGTGCGGCGGAAACGGCCTGCGACCATCGCGCAGGCGCGTCGTCGCTTGCGCTAGGGCGCCGCCATTCGCAGGGCGCAGCGATCGCGCCGGATCGAACGGGCGGCATGCAAGCACTGCGAGAAACAGGATTGGCGCGCCCGGAGGGATTCGAACCCCCGGCCCCTTCCTTCGGAGGGAAGTACTCTATCCAGCTGAGCTACGGGCGCGTGTCGATGTGCTGCCACAGGTTGCGCTGTTGACGAAGGTGATGGGCGGCCAGCGAGCGCGAGTATACCCCAGCACTTTTCGGTTGATGGCTGCCGCCGGCGCCCTATTGTTGGCTGTCGCCATCTCTTTCTTGTTGGCTGTCGCCAATCTGGTCAAGCGTTTCGCCGGGCTGCCGCACGCCGCATCTGTTTTTGGCTATCGCCAGACTGGTCAAACGTTTCTCTCGCCTGCCGGCGAGCGACCCACGTTTCTCTGCGAGGAGAAAGGGGGCAGCGGGCGGCAGCCCGGCGAAATGCTTGACCAGTCTGGCGACAGCCACACAAGTTCGAAGCGGGAAAGCGAGAGAAACCCCTGACCCGTCAAATGGACGCTCATTCCCGCCCTTTCTTGGGGAGGGAAAACGGAGAAACGCCGGCGGCCGTCTGACGAGACGCCAGGTCGAACAGCGAAGAAAGCTTGCGCGCTTGCATCTCCACGTCGGGTGCGCCGAATAGCGCAGAGATGACGGCAATGCAGTCCGCACCGGCAGAAATCAGCGGTGCAGCGTTATCGGCGTCGATGCCGCCAACTGCCACCAGGGGCAACCCAAATGCGCGAGCATCGGCGATCATTTTTGTGGTCGCACGACGCGGCGTCAGTTTGCTGCGGCTGGCGAAGAACGCCCCGAACGCTAGGTACCCCGCGCCACGCGTTGCGACGTCCTGGGCGCGTTCGAGCGAGTCGTAGCAGGACACGCCGATGATTGCAGCGCCGCCCAGACTCTCGCGAGCAATCGCAATATCGGCGTCGTCTTCGCCCAGATGTACGCCATCGGCACCAACGGCGAGCGCGAGTTCGACATCGTCGTTTACGATGAACAGCGCACCGTGCTGACGACACAACGCGGCTATCGAAGCGGCTTCAGAGCGACGGCGCTCGGCGTCATTAGTCTTGTCGCGATACTGCACCACGCGCGCACGACCACGCAGTGCGGCTGCCACCACATCGAGCAAATCGCTGCGTGGCCCGTCAGTGATTGCGTATAAGCCGCGCACGGCGCTGCGACGATAAGGCGAGTTGGACATTCCTGCTTGTGCCTTGCGATATCCGATCAAGCTGCGATCATAGACAGCTAGTCTCCCGTGCATGCAGGTTCAATGTCAGCCACCAGCCCCGCCGCAGCCACGCCGTCCCGCACCTGGATGTGCGTAGTTTGCGGCTACATTTACTACGAAGCTAAGGGCGTGCCTGACGAGGGCATCGCGCCCGGCACGCGTTGGGAAGACATTCCCGATACATGGACGTGCCCCGATTGCGGGGTCACCAAGGATGATTTCGAGATGGTCGAACTCGGCTAGTCGCCTGCCAATGATCGCCAGCAGTTGCGGCGCGCGCTCAGCGATTGAGCTTGAAAACGTCGCCCGATTGCACGCCCAGCTTGTCAGCCTGGCCGGCATTGAGTTCCAGCACATATTTGGCAGGCGCGCCGCTCGAATACGAAGGACACGGCTCGGCCAGGCAGGCCGGCACGAGCTTCTGCACGCTGATCAGACGCATGTCGGCGTCGAAGAACAGCATGTCCTGCGGGAATTTGCAGTTCTTCATCCAGAAACCCCGCAACACGCTGTCTGCGAAGATGAAGAGCATGCCGTGGTCTTCCGGCATCGAATCGCGGAACATCAAACCCTTCTCTTGTTGTTCGGGCGTCTCGGCCAGTTCAACGGAATAGGTTTTGCCGCCGATCTCGACGCTGGCCCCGGATTTGGCGCAGGCCGAAAGCGCGATTGCAAGCAGCGCAGCAGCAACCAATACCAAGGACCAGGATTTCATCGGCACAGCTCCAGTTCGGGATGCCCGATGGTAACAGCGCGATGCGTTTGCGACAGAAGATTCACCCACCCGACGCATCGGCTCGATGCAGATCCCTCATAACGTGCATGCGGGAGTGCAGCCGCAGGTCGCGTCGAGGGAGCGGAAATATCGATAGCTGCAGGCTTTCATGCGCTGTCGATCGCGGTCCGCAAGTCGACAACAGACGCAAGCAATGTGATCGTAGAGCTGTTGCCGCCATGGCTAACCGGTTTTGCCAGAGTTTCCAGCGATGCGATCAGTCGCGCTCGTAACGCAAACAGCCAGCTTGGCGTCAGCGAACGTAGTAGGTGTTGAGCGTGCTGGCGAACGAGCTATCGGCAAAGTTTGGCCAGTTGTCCTTGTCGAAGCCAGGTGCATCCTTAAGACGATCCTTGCTGACGTTGAGCACAAGACACTTGTTTGCGTGATCGACGGTAAACGCGCTCCACGGCACGGCGAACAGCTTGTCGCCCATTCCCAGAATGCCGCCATAGGAAACAACCCCGTAGGAGATCTTGCCGCTACTGGTGTCGATCATGATGTCCTTCAGAACGCCGAGCCTTTCCTTTTGCGGGTTGGTGATGTCGTCGCCAATCATGGTAGTGGCCGACAGATGACTGATGGTATTAACCATTGCTTGGGTCTCCTTGGTGATACAGCCCAGACACTGCGTGGGGATGCTGATGCTGGAATGACGACGTTCAACCGGGGTTGTTTCGTCGACCATGCTGGCGACGAGACGGCGCATCAATTTATTGTCGATCCAATCGCTCGAATGAAAACAGCGCCTTGAGTGGATGCTTGCTTCGTTCGATCCATGCCCGCAGCAGGCCGGCGCCGATCATGCTGTAGGTGATGCCGTTGCCACCGTAAGCCATGGCGAAATGAACGCGTCCGCCATGCTGGGCGTGCGGCCCGAAAAACGGAAGGCCATCCTCTGTTTCCGCGAACGTGCCAGCCCACGCAAACGCCGGCTTCAGTTGTAGTCGGGGGATGGCGAGGCTGATTTTCTTTTGCAGGGATTTCACCTTTTTTTCCAAAATTGCATCGCGTTTGGCAGGTATGTCGATGGCATCGTCTTCGCCGCCAATCAGCAGGCGTCCATCCGAGGTCGAGCGCAGATAGATATAAGGGCGCGCTGATTCCCACGCCATCGTTTTCGCGAACACACCGAGATCCTTCTCATCCATCGGATCGGTAATGAAGGCGTAGCTGCTTCGGTTGTCCGCCACTTTTTTCGATAGCCATTTTTCATTGGCGTAGCCCGCCGCCAACACCACATGCTTGGCTTGGATCGAGAAGCCTTCCTCGGTGCGCAGGGTCACGCTGCGAGATGAAGCCGTCATTTCTACGACGCGCGATCGATCGAATACCCGCGTTCCGGCGCGCTCGAGTTTCGCCAGCAGCCGATAGGCCAGTCGATACGGATCGACGCGCGCTCCGAGCTTGCTGAGGATCGCGCCGGGTGCTCGCACGTCGTACCGATCCCAAAGTTCGGGACTGTCCAGCCACTCGACATCGAAGCCATGACGTTGGCGTAGAGCGAGCTCGTCCTGCATTGCCGTAACGTCACGCTCGCGACTGGCGTAGTACAGACTTTGTGCCATCGAAAAATCCACATCGCGAACTTCGCGTGACAGGCTCTGTAACATCGGTATCGATTCGGCACACGCCCGGTAGGCGAGGGCGGCATCTTTCTCACCGTATTGTTTTGCGAGATCGACCATCGGCGTATCGATTTCGTACTGAAGCAGCGCAGTACTTGCAGCCGAGCTTCCCCAGGCAACGTCGCGCTGTTCTATCACGAGCACATGGTGCCCATGCTGCGCTAGTTCGTTTGCGATCAACGCCGCGCTGATGCCACCGCCAACAATGGCTACATCGCATTGTTGATCGGCGTCCATGCGGGGAAACGCGTGCATGAGGCCATTCTTCACCGCCCAATATGGGTAACCGCTCTTCAGGTCCATTGCGCCAATTCTCGTCTTCCCCGCGGTCGGCGCGGGCTGTCGTGAATTCTAGCCACGCCCCAGTTGACTCCGCCATAACCGTGACCGCTCGATTACTCCCGTTCGCGCCATCCGTAAAACGACGGCAAAGACTCGGTTACGGCAAGTCGAACCCCGAAGCGAAGATGCAATCGCCGCTGGCCTCGAGGTAGCCGGCCAAGCCATTACGTGCAAACCCGCCGGCGAGGTCGAACTGGCCTCCGGCGATGACGCGGTTGCGGCAGTTGTGGGTGAGAGTGAGAACCGTATTGTTCATGCTGGGGTTCCAGCTGGCGTCAATCGCACCGCTGCCTGTGGTGGGAATACGGATCAGACGATTGCCTCCGCTGGGCGGGATGGCGTCGCTGAAACTGCCGCCGACGTAGAGCGTTGACCCATCGAGCGCGAGGGCGTCGACGCTGCCGTTGGTTTGCGGTTGCCAATTCGCATCGAGCAAGCCGCTGCTCATGTCGACCCGGTTGAGGTAACTGACGAAAGGCGCAACATCGCGGAGGAAGCTTCCGCCGATATAGAGGCTTGCGCCATCCACCTGTAGCGCAGAAACGCGATAGGAACTGGCCGACAGCCCGGCATCGAAGGAACGCACGCTGACCGGCGCCGTTTGCGAGATGCGGGCGACGCCACGCACCTGCACATTCGCAATCTTGAGGAACTCACCACCGACGAACAGGTCTCCAGCGTTGGCGAGCAGCGCCTTTACCTGACCACGCGTACCACCGTTTGGGGGATTGTTGATGCTGCCGTTCTGGGTCTGCGCGATGAAGGAAAAATCCCAGCCGCCACTGAACGAGTCGAGGCGAGCGAGTCCGAATGCGTCGTGTAATTGAAGATCGCCGCCAATGAACAGCGATGTTGGCGTTGCAGCGAGCGCACGGATCACTTCGCCGGGACTGGTTTGCGGGAAGGGCGATGTCCATCCACCGGCGAGTGCGCCGGTAGTGGTGAGGCGAGCCACGTTAGGGCTTGACAGCCCGTTGATCGAATCGAAGGTACCTCCGACATAGATCGAACCGTTCGCCCAGGCCAGCGAATAAACCACGCAGGCCGACGCCACCGAATTAATCGCCGGCGCGAAGAAAGTGTCCAGCGAGCCATCGACATTCAGGCGCAGCAGGCGCGTACGCGGCGTGCCATCGGATAAACGGGTGAAATCACCCGCCACCACAACCTTGCCGTCGGGCTGACGCAACGTGGCGTAGACGATGGCTGGAACGAATCCGCCGCCGCTGCCCGGCGCTTGTAGTTGCAGGTTCGGATTTGAATCAGGGGCGGTTTGCGCGAAAGCGGGCGCGGACATCAGCAGCGCAATGGTGAGCGCGCAAACACGGATCGGAGTGAACATGGTGGTTTCCCTGCTGGATGGATGCGTCCTGTTACGCATTACAGTACGAAAAACCCCAACCATCTGACGCCGCGGGCTTCCCGCCGAGTAGACTCACAGCGTAACCCAAGGCTGATGGCCCATGGCTGGATCCGGCGACGACGATGTCACCCGATTGATCGCTTGCTGGCGCTCAGGCGACGAAGATGCGCGCTCGGCCTTGATGACTCTGGTCTACGCCAATGTGCGGGCAATTGCCGGCAAAACGCTACGACACATGCCAGGCGCAACCCTCAGTGCCACCGACCTCGCCCACGAAGCGCTGCTGCGCATGCTGGGTGCCGATGCGTCGTGGGAGAGTCGCAAGCACTTCTACCGCGTGGTTGCCCAGGCAACCCGGCAGGTGTTGGCCGATGCTGCTCGAAAGCGCATGGCCGTCAAACGCGGCAGTGGTGCCGAACATGTCGAGCTTGAAGCCGCCCTCAACGTCGGTGTCGGGCAAAGCGACAGCACGCTGATGCGGCTGGATGCAGCGCTCGATGAATTGGCGCAGGAACATGAGCGTCGTGCCCAGATTATCGAACTGGTGTACTTCGGTGGACTCAACCGTAATGAGGTCGCTGCAACGCTCGACGTATCGGAAGGCACCATCGATCGCGATTTGCGACTCGCCCGCGCCTGGTTGCGCGTGGCGATCGAGGCCTGATCATGGCCCGCAAGGATCATCTCGCCGAGCACTTCGAGCGCCTCTGCGAACTGCCGCCCGAACGCCACCGTATCGAAACCCAATCGTTGGCGCTGGCTGACGACGAGAAGGAAGAACTGATGCGTCTGCTGGCCGCAGACCAGCGTGATGGCGATCCAATACGCGCGGCCATCGGCGACGGCGCGGTAAACATCGACCACCCGCAGTCTTCGCGCTTCGGCGCATGGCGGCTGGTCCGCGAACTGGGCTCTGGCGGCATGGGCACCGTGTTCCTTGCCGAGCGTGTCGAAGGTCAGTTCGAGCAACACGTTGCCATCAAGCTGCTGCGAGGTTTTCCGACCAGCGAAAGCATGCGTCGCCTGCGCCAGGAGCGGCAGATTCTGGCTGGGCTGGATCATCCCAATATCTCGCGTCTTCTTGACGGCGGCGAAACCGAAGCGGGGCAACCCTGGCTGGCGATGGAATACGTCGCTGGCTCACCGCTGCTGGAGTACGTCACCGGCCGTGCGTTGACGCTGCGTGCGCGCCTCGCCTTGTTCAACGCCATGCTCGACGCGATCGAACATGCGCACCAGCATCTGGTCATTCATCGCGACCTGAAGCCTGCCAACGTTCTTGTCACCGATGGCGGCATGGTGAAGCTGCTAGATTTCGGCATCGCACGGCTGATTGCCGTCGACGATCATGACCAGCGTTCTACCTCGACGCGTGTTTTCAGCCGAGGCTATGCCAGCCCTGAACAGGAAGTCGGCGGAACGATCACCACCGCGAGTGACATCTTCAGCCTCGGCGTAATGCTGCGCGAACTATTGACCGGTGCACGCGCACCCGGTGACCAACACGATCCTATGATCGAGCCGCTGGAACTCGATGTGGAGTTGGCCGGCATCATTGCCAAGGCCACTGCGCCGAAACCGATAGACCGCTACTCGGCCGCTAGCGAATTTCGCGATGACCTTGATCACTACCGCGAGGGCCGGCCGATACGCGCAGCATCAATGACACGTCGCTATCGGCTGCGCAAGTTCGTGGGTCGGCATCGCATTGGTGCGCTGCTAAGTGCAACCGCGATGTTGGTGCTGATTGCATTTTTGTGGCGGCTGGATCGCGAACGCGACCGTGCGGTGCACGCCGAAACCATTGCGCAGCAAGCCTTGGCAGCATCCGAACGTGATGCTGCGAGTGCGCGCGCTGCCCTGGCTTTCCTGACCGATGCGCTTTCGGCAACCAGCCCGGATTCCGCGCGCAGCACGCAGGTGCGTGTGCGCGACCTGCTCGACGCCGCACGCACGAAGCTCGAAGCACGCGACAAGGCAGACGCCAGTTTCGCCCAACCCATGCAGAGATTGCTCGGTACGCTGTACTCGCAGCTTGGTGAAGCACGCATCGCGCGCGACCTGTTGCGCGACGGACTCGCCAATGTCGAACCGAAGGATTCGACCCAGGCACTGCGACTCGCCGACGACTACGAAGAGTACTCGATGGTGCTGGGCCTGCTCGAAGATCTCGACGCTTCTCAGGCGGCCGCACAAACCGCGTCGCGGTGGCGCGAGCTATATGCGCCGAACGATGTGGCATTGCGCATCAGCTCCTTGCAGATGCTTGGCATGATCAGCCATCGCAGTGGCAAGGACGAAGATGCGATCGACCTGATGCGCAAGGCCTATCAGCTCGGCAGCGGGAAAAAAGATGTGGCTGTAGATGTGCGGATCGAATCTGCGCAGCTCCTGTCATCGTTGCTTGCCACGCATGGTGATTGCGACGGGGCGCTCGCAGTGGCTGTGAACGGCCTCGCCCAGGCCAAGGCTGAACTTCCCGCCGACGCTCCGAGCAATGTTGTTTTGATGCGCTCGCAAGCATCCGCCTTCAACGCATGCGGCCGGGCTGCCGATGCAGAGCCAGTGCTGCGCGCGGCCATCGCCCTGCAGGAGCGCGTGGTTGCGGGAGGTGGCACGCGGATGATGGCGTTGGCCAATGATCTTGCGCTTAGCTTGAACGACCTCGGGCGCTACCAGGAAGCTGCCCGGATGTTGGCGCGATCCGACGCTGCCGTGGTCGATGTCGGAGTGGGCAAGGTGGACTTGGCAATCTCGCTGGCAAACCGCTCGGCAATAATCGAGAGCGCGGGCGACTATCCCGCGGCGCTTGAGACGATCGCCAAGGCGATCCATCTACTCGACGAAGACCTCATCGATCTCGATCATCAGGTGCGTCGTCGTGTCGAGCGATCCATGGCGCGTACCTGGGGACTTGCCGGCGATCACGAGCGTGCCTGGAAAGCACTTTCCGCACTGCGCGAGCGCTGCCGCGAGATCGAAGGCGAAGACTCTGGTGAGTTCGCGATGCTGACCTGGCAACTCGCCGGACTCGCAGGACGAATGAAGGACCCGGTTCGCGGGATGCCGATGCTCGACGAGTCGCAGCGATTGTGGTCGGCATTAGTACCGCCAGCGCATCCAATTTTTGCGCACGTCCGTCGAGTACGTGCGGTTTTCGCCATGCTGGCCAACGACTACGCCAGCGCTGACCAGAAATTGGACGAGGCGATTGCGATTCTGCAGGACGGCGACGGTTCTGCGGTCGATCTGGCCATTGCACAGTGTGAGTTGGCTGAGCTACGGGTTCACCAGCATCGCGCCGCCGAGGCGCGTCAATTACTGCACTCGGCCTTGCCGGTCCTGCGGTCTGCCGTGCTTCCGGCCGAGGTCAACCGTGCACGTGCCGAGCGCTTGGCAGCCCAGTTGCATCTGAAAATTTGAACGCGCCGTCAATGGCCCGTCAGGGTAATGTGTCGTAGCTGTGACACTCAGTAGTCGAACCCGTTTCCGAACAATCGATCGGGATTTACCTCGACTGCACCGATATCGCAGGTCGACGACATCCCTCCATTGACTGGACGCGGCAATCCGCGTGCGTCCAGCGACGGACATCCCGTATTGCTGCCGTTGTCGATCAGCACACTGCCAGCGGGCGGGTTCAAGCTGTGAATCTGTCCGTAGCTTTGCGTTGCCTGCAACAGGCCGAAGGTGCTGCCGGAGAATTGCGCGGTCAGGGATTCCGCGGCACCCGGCAGGTAGAAGAAGCACGAGTTGTCGCTGGTGAAAACGGCAGCTCCGGTCTGCACGTCCGCAATGGCGGGCACGCAAGCGGGCCCCGACAACGGCTGTGCGAAGACCGTGTTACGCGCTTCGCTGATCGTCGCGCCGTTCTGCAACTGCAGGTGCGCGGCGGACGAGCCGAACGTGCTTGAGCTCCGCGCGAATGAGCTATTGCGCAACTGGATCGTCGTAGCCGGTGAGCCTGTGCGGGTGAGCATGTAGATGGCGCCTACCGAGAAACCGGTATTCTCGAAAAACGACGTGTTGGTCACGATCAATCGCACACTGAAACCGGCAATCGCGCCACCTTCGAAGGCTTCGTTCTGGCCGAAGTAGACGCGATCCAGGTTGATCACGCTGGTCGGCCCCTGCCCGGTTGCCACGAGTGCGCCAGCCGTCCCCGCCTGGCGCGATCCGGTGGATGGGCACGACGTAAAGTTATTGATGAACTGCACGTCAGTCAGCGATGCACTGCCTCCGGCGGGCAGGAAGATCGAAAGGGCACCGCCGCTGCCGCCTTGACAGGTGGTCGCATTCGCCGCCGTTGCATCGGTGCGATTGCCGATGAAGCGGGTCGATTCAATCAGTACGGTATTACCCGATGCCGAAACGGCGCCGCCGCTATTGACCAGGTTGACCACGCCGCCGTCGGACGATGCGTTGTTTGTGAACAGGGTGCGGGAGAGACGCAGGCTGCCATTGGTCTTGATCGCACCGCCGCCAGAACCCGATGCGGCCGGGCCCCAACTGAAGCAGCTGTCAAAAGTTGAATCGAAAACCTGCAGCGTCCCCGTGCTTTTCACATCGACGCAGCCGCCGCCTTCGGTGTTCGAGCCGCCACGCAGGTTCATGCGGTCAAATCGGATCAACTGGCTGCTGCCGCCAGTCAGGAATTTCAGCATCGGCCAGCCTGCACCTTGGATGCGCAAGCCTGGGCTGGCGGTGCCATCGAGCACGATCGATTGCCCGACCAGCGCCGGCAATGGCGAGGTGAGGACGATCGTTGAACTGCCGGGAAGCTGGAACAGTATCGTCTGCACGCCATTGCTGGCATGCATCTGCAGGATCGCCGCTCGCAAACTACCGCCGCCACCATCGCTGATCGCATCAACGATAAAGGTGTTGTCGGCAAGACAGGGGCCAGCAGTGAGCAGGCTGAGAAGCAAGACGAAGCGACGCATGGGATACCCTCGACGGTTGGGTTCACACTGTTACGCAGTTTGGTGGGCAATCCCCCAATGTACCAATAGACCGCTTGTCTGTAGAACTGCTCGACTCGTCCCCGGAACCTAAAAGCGGCGCGCGAGAACAGGGCTAGGGCGGCGGCGTGGAAGGGGCCTGGCCTCTATCGATAGCGTCCTTCAGAATCCGCAGATCGTCGACGAAGCTGTCGAACGCTCCCTGATGCGCTTCGGCAGGTTGGCGCAGTATCCACGCTGGGTGGACGGTCGCCAGCACTCTGACGCCAGCGTTCAGCAACTGCCAACGTCCTCGTTGGTCCATCAGCCGGAAACGATCACCCAGCACGGCGCGTGATGCGGTCGCGCCAAGGCAGACGACGATGCCCGGCTTCACCGTGGCCAGTTCACCGAGCAGCCATGGTTTGCAGGCC
>JAYUYW010000139.1:0-6004 GCA_043752325.1 Rhodanobacteraceae bacterium
AGCGATTTCAAGCGACCGGAGTCAGCCGCGAAACCTTGATGCCGCCAAAGACGTCGGTCAGTTTGTTTGCTCGACGCCGAGTTTTTCCATGCGTCGATACAAGGCTTGTCGCGAAAGGCCCAACGCGAAAGCGGCTTGGCTGATCACGCCGCGCGCTTTGGCGAGCGCGGCTTCGATGTCGGCTCTGTTCGGCTCTTCGGCATGTGAAAGCCGCAGCGTACTTGCCCGCAGCGCTTGCAGTCCGAGATCACGCGTCGTGATCACGCCATCGCGGCAGAGCAGGCTGGCGCGCTGGATTGCGTTCTTCAGTTCGCGTACGTTGCCTGGCCATGCGTGTTCGACCAACGCACCACGCGCCGCTTCATCGAGTAAGCATTGCGCATCGATGAAGCTTTCGGCCAGCGGCAGAATGTCGTCGCGTCGTTCGGCCAACGGCGGCAGGCGCAGCTCGATCAGGTTGAGTCGGTAATAGAGATCTTCCCGAAATCGACCATCGCGAATCATCGACGGCAGGTCTGCATTGGTCGCCGAAATCACCCGCACTTTCACCTTTCGCGTCTTGTTAGAGCCCAGTCGCTCGAACTGGCCGGTCTCGATCACGCGGAGCAATTTCATCTGCCCGGCCAACGGCAGGTTGCCGATCTCATCGAGAAACAAGGTGCCGCCATCGGCTGCTTCGAACCGACCCTCACGAGCCTTGTTCGAAGCGCCGGTATAAGCGCCAGGTTCCGCGCCAAACAATTCGGCCTCGATCAATTCCGATGGCAAGGCACCGCAATTGACGGTAACGAATGGGCCGGCTTTTACCGATGAATTGGCCTGGATGATTTCGGCGACGCGTTCCTTGCCAGCACCATTGGGGCCAGTGATCAGAACTGGCACATCGGCGCGCGCAACCTGGCAGGCGAGTTCGATCAGCCGCTCCATTGCGGTCGACGCGAACACGATGCCACGCAGGTCGAAGCGTTGTTCCAGTTGCTGGCGACGACGCTGGCGCTCACCGCGATAGCACGACACTTCACGCGTTGCCTGCGAGAGTTCAAGAAGGTTCTCGACGGTGGCAACCAGCTTGTTGTCATCCCAAGGTTTGCCAACGTAATCAGCAGCACCGGACTTGACCAGCTCAACGGCGGTTTCCAGATGCGTCCATGCCGTCAGCAGGATGATCGGCAAATCAGGATGCGCCTCGCGCATCTCGCGAAACAGAGCAATGCCTTCCTGACCCGACGTGGTGTCGGCACTGAAGTTCATGTCCTGCACGACCAGATCGATGGACTCACGCGCGAGCAGGTCCAGACCTTGTTGCGGCGTCGCCGCTGTCAGCGTGCGGATCTCGTGCAGGCCGAGCAACAGCTCCAGCGCTGTCGTCACGGCCGGGTTGTCATCGATAACCAGGACGGAGCGCATCAGTTTGGTTTCGTCGTGGTGTCGCGGCATGCCTGCTTGGATGCAGGCATGCCGCGAGCGGTTGCGTTGGACGTAGATTTCATCTGCACGATCATCGCGCAATCAGACACTGCGCGTCGCCACCGCAGGCGGTACGCGCGACGCGCGCAACGCTGGTCCAAGCACGGCGACTTGTCCCAGCAGCCACAAAACCACGAAGCCGACCGGCACGTAGAACCACGGCAATCGGGGCGACTGGAAATTCTGCATCAGCCACAGGCTGAGTGCGTAGGCGAGGATACCGCCGACGATCAAACCCAGCGTAGTGATGACGAAATTCTCGGTCTGGAAGTAACGCAGGATGTCGCGACGTGTTGCACCGAGCGCACGCCGCGTGCCGATCTGCTTGGTCCGCTGCGCGACCCAGAAGCTGGCCATGCCGACGATTCCCAGCGCGGTGATCGCGAGCAGTAGCGTTATCACCGTGATCAGGATGATCGCCATCGCCCGGTCGCCGGAGTAGGCTTCCTTGCGGGTTTCCTCGACGGTCTTCGCCGTGCCCACGATGCGACTGTCATTACTCGCGATCAAGGCATCCGACACAGTCTTCATGATTTCATCGCGGCGGCCGGGTTCTGCGCGAACCATGTAGCGGGTAGAGTTGCCATAGGGCATGCGGAACGGAATCAGGCTGCTGAACTCGATGTTCTCGGCGTCCACCCAAGGTTGCTGCAGGCGCGTAACGATGCCGACGATCGTGGTTGGCGGCGACTCATCGTCGAGGTAGACCTGTTTGCCCACAGCGTCGCCATCAGGAAAAAGCTTCAGGCCAAGCGCTTCCGTCATGATGACCTGCGCCGCCTCGAGTTTGTCGCCAAAGTCTGCCGACGAGATTTCGCCTTCCTCGAAATTGCGACCGGCGACAAGGTTCAGTTGTAAGGTGTCAAGTCCATTCTGATCAATGAAATAGAACGCAGTATTGGCAGTCGCCGTCTTCTGGTTCGGTTGCAACTGGACGCCACTGGACCAGCCACCGTTACTCATCGGCGTGGAGTTGATCGACGTCATGGACGCTACGCCCGGAAGTTGACGAATCACATCAAGGTCGGTTTTTTCGGTAAGGAACGCATCGAAGCCCTGACCAAATCCACTGCTGGATATGACGAACGTGTCGGCTTCGTTCATGCCACTGGGGCGCTGCATGCGCTCCAGGCGCTGTCCGATGATGAACAGCGAGTTGGTGACGATCGCCAGCGTGAGCGCCACCTGCAGGCCGATCAGGATCATCGACACCTTGCTGCGCATCAGGGCGGAAAGAATGGGACGGATTTCCATGATTCGCTCCGATCAGATCTTGAGTTGGGCAGCGGGCTGCACGCGGCAGGCACGCCAAGTGGGGTAGAGGCCAGCGAGCAAGGCGGCAACGATGGCCAGCAGCACGGTCATCCCGATCATCGACCAGTCCAGCGTTGCGACCGTTTTCAGGCCTGGATACAGCGCGCGGACGCCGACCAGGCCCAGCCAGGTCAGCAGCAGTCCGATCAGGCCACCCGTTGCGCCAACCACGCCCGACTCGATCAGGAACTGCCGGAACACATCGTTGCGACTCGCTCCCAGTGCACGACGCAGGCCGACTTCACCGGACTTGCGGCTGAACTTGGCCAGCAGCAATCCCACCGTGTTGACCAGGCAGACAATCAGGAAGGCGAAGGCCAAGCCGACCTGTACCTTGACGTCGTTGGACACTACTTTTTGGTTGGCCATCCATTCGTTGACATCGGGCAGGCGATTGTTGAGCGGGCGCGCAAATCGCCCGATCTTTTTCTGTTCGTTGGCATAGGCGTCGAGAAAACTGTGGTATTCGGCCAGTCGCGCTGGAGAATCCAGCTGCACCCAGAACTGCATCCAGACGCACTCGGAATCGAGGTAGGCGGCCCAGCCTGCGCCGGACGATTTCCAGCACTGGTTGTTGCCACTGGCCCGCGCGTGGAGGTCGATGGCAGTCGTAAACGGCATGAACCATTCCTCGGGCTCGCGAAACGCGCCATTGGTGAGGTCGTAGTAGGTAAAGCGCAACGGCCACTTGTCGAGCACGCCGACCACCTTGTAGTCGTTGCCATCCATTCGAATGCTTTTGCCAACACTGTTTTCGCCACCGAACAGTTTCTCGTTGGACGCCTGGGTCAGCACAACTACGCGCGTGTGTTGGGTGTCTTCGGCCTTGCCCCAGGCCTGACCGTATTTGAACGGCGGCTCGAACATGCCGAAGAAGTCGGCGTAGGTAACCCGCCCCAATGAGCGGTACGGTTTGATCTCGGGATTGGCTGGTTGCACCGGCAGCGACAGCTTATACATCGCCGCTTGCTTGTCGGCCCTGCCGGCTGCCATCAGCGCAACGGCGTCGCGATAGGTAACCTGGTCTGGCGGGCTGCCGTCATCGTTGTAGGGCTCATCCGGGCTCCAGCTGTCGAGCTGCACGTAATGCAGCTTCTCGCTTTTCCACGGGATCGGATCGCTACCCATCAAATGGAACACGGTCAGCGTGGTCATGCTGGCACCGATGCCCAGCGCGATGCCGAGCACCATCAGCGCGGTGAGAATGGGATTGCGCTTCAAGCTGCGCATGCCGAGTTGCAGGTAGTAATTGAACATGGGCTTCTCCGGTCGCCATTGACTACGCGATTGCTGCAACACCGGTGGGAGGCGTGGCGAGGCTCACTTCACCATCGAAATCGGTGACCTGCCCATCGATTACGTGCACGTTGCGATGTGCGCGAGCGGCGAGTTCCGCGTCGTGGGTCACCATGACGATGGTGGTGCCTTGCTGGTTGATCTCTTCCATCAGCTCTAACACGCTGCGCGCCATCAAACTATCGAGGTTGCCGGTCGGCTCGTCGGCGAGCAGCACCTTCGGCGAACCGGCCAACGCGCGCGCAATCGCGACACGCTGTTGCTGGCCGCCAGACAGTTCCGACGGGTAATGCTTCATGCGTGAGGCAAGGCCGACCCGCGACAGCGATTCGTCGATGCGCCGCTTGCGCTCGGCGCTGTCGAAGCCGCGATAGCGCAACGGCACATCAACGTTGTCGAAAAGATTCAAGTCCGGAATCAGGTTGAAGCCCTGGAAGATGAAGCCGAGTTTCTCGTTGCGTAGTTTCGAGCGACCGTTGTCGTCGAGACCTTTCACGTCGACACCATCCAGCGTGAATTCGCCGGACGTGAATTCCTCCAGCAATCCAGCGATGTTGAGAAAGGTGGTTTTGCCCGAACCTGACGGCCCGGTGACGGCGACAAACTCGCCTTCGCGCACGTGGATCGAGAAGTCACGCAGGGCGTGCGTCTCGATCAAATGGGTGCGGTAAACCTTTTGCAAATGGGTCATCTTCAACATGAGGAAACCTCGCGGAACGAATGAGTGATGTTTAGGGGGAATTCAGCGCGACAGCGACACGCGCTGCGCACCTTTGAAAACACTGGTATCGGAGATCACCAGCCGGTCGCCTTCCTTGACGCCGCTGACAATTTCGACAGACGAAAGGCTGGTCGCGCCGACTTCGATCGGCGTGCGTTCGGCGACATCGCCGACCACCACATAACCGATGCGGCCAGCGCCGGCATCAACGAAAGCGCCGCGCTCAACCAGCAGCACATCGGCTTTGGATTCCATCAAGATGCGCGTGGTCAGCCGCTGGTTCTGGCGTAAGCCCTGCGGCTTTTCGCCGGTGAAGCGAACCCGTCCGGTGACTTGGCCTTCAACAATCGAGGGCGATATCGCACTGATCTCGCCCGGATAGGTATTAACTCCGTCGCGAATTTCCGCCGCCATTCCGATGCCCAGATCCTGCGCGGAAACTTCCGGAACTTTTATTTCCAGTTCCAGTGCAGACAGATCAACCACGCTCAGGATGGGCGCATTGGCCGGCACGTTGGCACTGGTCTGCACGATCAACTGGCCAACCTGTCCGTCAACCGGCGAGCGCACCTTGAGTCCATCAACCTGCCGCTTCAGATCGGCGACCAAAAACGTCTGGCGATCGAGCGCAAGTCGCCTGGTCTTGACGTCGAACGCAGACGTATCAACATCCAGCCGAATGTCGGCTTTGGCATTGGCGACGGTGATGTCGGCCTTGGTCAGCGCATCTTTCGCGCGCAGCACATCAAGCTCGGGAATGGCGCCAGCCGTGAATGCGCGATCGTTGCGTTCGAGTTCGCGCGCGGCCGTTTGCCGATCCACCTCGGCCTGGTCAAGCAACTTCTTCGACGCCAATGCCTGCTTGCGATGGTCAAGGCCGGCGCGTTCGACATCGATGGTCAGGCTTTGCAGCGTGGCGTCTTCCTGTTGCAACTTGTTGGTAAGTTCCGGGCTTTCGATCTCGGCCAGCACCTGATCCTTCGCCACCTTGTCGCCTGCGTTGATCTTCAAGGTGACGATGCCAGGGTTGGGTGCATACAAAGTCGGGCTGACCGCCGCGACGACCTGCCCCTGCACCGACACATCGCGTACCAACGTGCCGCGCTTGACCTCGCCGATGCGCAATTGGCTGAGGCTGGCGGCGGCATCGGACGACATCAATCGCATCACCGTCGGTGCCAGCAAGGCGACACCGATCACGGCGGC
>JAYUYW010000140.1:0-2265 GCA_043752325.1 Rhodanobacteraceae bacterium
CGCAGCAGTAGCAGAGGAATGTCGCGGAATCGCAGACGCTTTCGCTGACGCAGTTGCGCGCGAATCCAGCGGATCGCAGCAAATGGCGTCGTTCGGTATTCGGCACGTCGAATCAAATGTAGCAACAACGGAACGAGCAGTGCGGCAAGCGCCGCCAGCCCTGTCGTGTAGAGCAGCGCGAAGCTCACGCCAGTTCCTCGCGACGACCGAACAATGCTTGCAAGGGCAGGATCAACGGTCGGTCGATCATCGCTTCGACATGACGCACGCCACACGCCGCGAAGCGACGCGCCAGTGCCTCGCGTGCTTCCGAAAAGTCGCGCAAATAGTTATCGCGAGCGGCAGGACCATCGCTGCGCAGCTCCAAGCCGGATTCGGGATCAACGAAGCGTCGGTTGCCGCGAAAGCGAAACTCGCGCTCGTCACCGCTCAGCATCTGCACGCTCAGCACTTCGCGGCGCGCCGCTGCGAGCCGTTCCACAAGTCGTAGCGCCAAATCCTCGAAATCATCTGACAGCAACACCGCCATATGATCGGCACCGATGCGTTCCCACACCGGTCGCAACGCAGTTTCGTCGGGCCACCCACCTTCAGCTTTCAGTTGGCGTAGCGCGATTTCGCAGCGATCACGCTGGCGCGTTCCGCTTGCAGCTGGCACCAAATCGACTCGATTTTTCGAAATGGTGATCAGCCCAAACCGATCGCTCTGGCGCAACGCGAGTTCGATGATGGACGCGGCAAGAATCTTCGCCGCATCGAGCTTGGAAAATCCCGGCGTCGCTTCGTCGGCCTGGTTCATCGATGCGCTCGCATCGATCATCAGCCAAACCGTCAACGCGCTATCGCGCTCCGACTCGCGTACGTAATACCGATCCGATCGCGCGAACAGTTTCCAGTCGATCCGACTTGGTTCGTCGCCGGGTTCATAGGCGCGATATTGCGCGAATTCCAATCCATCGCCGCGATTGCGGCTGACATGTTGGCCGATGCCATCGCTGGCTGCGCGGCGCGCCATCAATCGCAAACCTTTCAATTGCGCCCCGATGGCCGCCGGGATCAGCGACTCGGTCATTGTCGCGCCATTTCGCGTGGCGCGGCCGCGATTCTTTTCCGTTTCCCACCGGGAAAGGGTTGCGGGTTCGGCCCCTTCGCTGCCCCACAACCCTCGCCATCCCCGCGAAGGCGGGGACTCATTTTGATCTTGCTCTTGGCGCTATTGTTGGCGTCCACCAGTCTGGCGACAGCCAACGAAAGAGCGAGGTGCGGCAGCCAAGCCATACGCTTGACCAGCGTGGCGCCAGCCAGCAAGAGAGAAGTGACGCGCGGCAGCCCGGTGAAACGCTTGACCAGTCTGGCGAGAGCCAACGAAAGAGCGAGGCGCGGCAGCCGAACCATACGCTTGACCAGTCTGGCGACAGCCAACAAGAGAGAAGCGGCGGGCGGCAGCCCGGCGAAACGCTTGAACAGATTGGCGACAGCCAACGAAAAAGCGCGGCGCTGCAGCCGAACCATACGCTTGACCAGTCTGGCGCTAGTCGTCACGACAACAGAGAAGAAAAGGGCGTCAGCCTGGAAAAGAGACATCGTGGAGCAAGGCTGCAATGACGTCATCTGCATTCTTGCCGTCCGCTTCGGCGGCAAATGAGAGGAGCAGGCGATGACGCAGCACGGGTGCGGCAAGTGTCTTGATGTCGTCGCGGGTGACGGCGAGGCGGCCATCCAGCAGGGCGCGTGCTTTCGCCGCGAGCAGCAGCGACTGGCCGGCGCGTGGTCCGGCGCCCCAGCGCACCCACTTCTTCACCGCGTCGACGTTGCTGTCCTGCGGGCGGCTGGCGCGAACAATGCGCGTGATCCAGGCGAGTACATCGTCGCCGACATGGACGTCGCGGACGAGGGTTTGCAGTTCCAATACGGTCGCGCCGTCCATCACCTCGGGCACCTTGGCGGACGTGCTGCGCGTGGTCTGGTCGATGATCGCGCGCTCTTCGGATTCGCTTGGATAGTCGACGCGGATGTGAAGAAGGAATCGATCCAGCTGCGCTTCGGGCAACGGGTAGGTGCCGGCTTGTTCCAGTGGGTTCTGTGTTGCCAGCACGAAGAACGGCTTGGGCAATACGTGGGTGATGCCGGCGTAGCTGACGGTGCGTTCCTGCATTGCCTCAAGCAGAGCTGCTTGGGTTTTCGGTGGCGTGCGGTTGAGTTCGTCGGCGAGCAACAGGCTGGTGAATACCGGGCCGCGTTGGAACTTGAAAATGCGCTTGCCGG
>JAYUYW010000141.1:0-2252 GCA_043752325.1 Rhodanobacteraceae bacterium
CAATGGCGGCGGCGATGATCGCGATAATTTCATCCTCGCCCAGCGCCGCCGGCATGTAGCTTTGGATGACCACGACTTCGGCTTCTTCGATGTCGACCAGGTCCTGCCGGTTGGCGGCACCGAACTGGGCAATCGAATCGCGGCGCTGCTTGAGCATCTTTTCCATCACCGACAGCACCTGCGTGTCGTCCAGTTCGATGCGCTCGTCGATTTCGCGTTGCTTGACCGCAGCCTGGATCAGCCGGATCACCAGCAGGCGATCCTTGGCTCCGCTTTTCATCGCGGCCTTCATGTCGTCGCTGAGTTGGGTCTTGAGTGACATGCAAGAAGCTCCGGCTTGGGATTGGAATGGTTGGGTTTGGATGGCGTAAACACAAAAAGCCGGCGCTGCTGAAAGCAACGCCGGCTGATTTTGTGCCTTGGAACACGCGAACCGGTTGCAACCGGTTCGAGACGTCTCTAGTAAAGGCGCAGGCGCTTGGTGACGTCGCGCGACACGCGGCGCAGGTGGCGCTTCACCGCGGCGGCGGCCTTGCGCTTGCGTTCCTGGGTCGGCTTTTCGTAGAACTCGCGCTTGCGAACTTCAGCGAGTACGCCGGCCTTTTCACAGGTGCGCTTGAAGCGGCGCAGGGCAAACTCGAAGGGTTCGTTCTCGCGAACTTTGACGTTGGGCATGTAAAAAACTCTGTTGGTGGATACCCGTGGGTACGGGCGAGCCGGGTATTCTATCGCGATGAAAGCCGAATTTGCAAAGGCCGAAGGCAATAATTCCGGGGGCGCAAAGGTCACCGGACCGGTGCTGGGCATTGAAACCTCGTGCGACGAAACCGGCGTAGCCATCTACGACAGCGCGCGCGGCCTGCTTGCCCACACCCTGTACAGCCAGATCAAGCTGCATGCCGATTATGGCGGCGTGGTGCCGGAATTGGCCTCGCGCGACCACGTGCGCAAGCTGGTGCCGCTGATCCGCGAGACCCTTTCTGCCGCAGGAATGGCCATTTCCGACCTTCGCGGCATCGCTTACACGGCTGGTCCTGGCCTCGCGGGTGCCTTGCTGGTTGGCGCGACCACGGCGAGAACGCTGGCCTGGTCGCAGGGCATCCCCGCGATTGGCGTGCACCACATGGAAGGCCACCTGCTGGCGCCTTTGCTCGAAGACAATCCACCCAAGCCGCCGTTCGTGGCCCTGCTGGTGTCGGGTGGGCACTCGATGCTGATCGAGGTTGCCGCCATCGGCGAATACCGATTGCTGGGCGATACGCTGGATGACGCTGCTGGCGAAGCCTTCGACAAGACCGCGAAAATGATGGGCTTGCCGTATCCCGGCGGTCCGACTCTGGCCAAGCTGGCCGGGAAGGGCACAACCGGCAAGTTCCGGTTCTCGCGACCGATGACGGATCGCCCTGGACTGGATTTCAGTTTTTCGGGGCTGAAGACGCAGGTATTGCTCGCCTGGCAAGCGTCGGACAAGACTGAGCAGACTCGTTGCGACATCGCGCGTGCGTTCGAGGAAGCCATCGTCGATACCTTGGTCATTAAATGCCGCCGCGCCATGAAGGACAGCGCTGCACGAGCGCTGGTGATCGCTGGTGGTGTCGGCGCGAACCTGCGCCTGCGCAGCGAACTCGCTGACGCTGGACAGCGTGAAGGCTTCAGTGTGCATTTCCCGCGCCCGGAGTTCTGCACCGACAACGGAGCGATGATCGCCTTTGCCGGCGCGCTGCGGCTGGGCGCCGGCCAGCACGGCGACAGCGCGGTGCGTGTGTTCCCGCGCTGGAATCTCGAAACCCTGACCGCGCTCGACGCGGTCTGACCCCGACCAAATCAAACGCGAAGAAAAGCGAACCATGGACATTGTTTTCATCGAAGACCTTCGCATCGAAACCCTCATTGGCATCTTCGATTGGGAACGCCGGATTCGCCAAACGGTGGCATTGGATATCGAAATGGCGTTCGACAACACTGTGCCCGCGGCGAGCGATTCCATCAACGACACGCTGGACTACAAAGCCGTCTCGAAACGTCTGATCGCCTTCGTCGAAGCGGCCGAGTTCCAGTTGGTCGAAACCCTTGCCGAACGCTGCGCCGCAATCATCCTTGACGAGTTCGCGGTGGGGTGGGTCAAGCTGAAATTGGCCAAGCCGGGAGCCGTGCGTGGCGCGCGCTCGGTGGGCGTGCAGATTGAGCGCGGGAAACGCACGGCGTGAACGCCGCGTGTCGACACAAAGAGAATTGCACTCACATGCGCGCAA
>JAYUYW010000142.1:0-2251 GCA_043752325.1 Rhodanobacteraceae bacterium
CGCCGTCGAGCAATTGCCGAGCGAGTGGATTCAAGACCATTCCATGGATACGTCGAAGGCCACCATTGTAGGGATGCGCGGCTCGTTAAATCGTGATCGCTTCAAAGCTGATTGCGTTGAAATCGGCAACACATGGATGGCGGGTAGCGCTGGGGCAAGAACTGGGCGCGCGCGTCACCATTGTGGTTGCCATGCCCGCCAGTTTGGCCGCATCCAGCTCTTCGACGATGTCCGACAGAAACATGATCTGCGCTGGGGCCAAGTCGATAGCTTCGGCAATTGCACGATACGAGTCGGCGCTGCGCTTGGGGCCCGTGCCGGTATCGAAGTGGCCGGACAACAAATCCGACAGGTCGCCGGCGTCGCTGTGCTTGAACAGTTGTCGTTGCGCCTCAATCGAACCTGACGAATACACATAAATCGGCAAACCTTGCGCCTTCCACGCGCGCAGGGAATCTCCCACTTCAGGGTAGACGTGACCCTTGAAGTCGCCAGCCGCGTAACCCTCGGCCCAGATCATTCCTTGCAGTGCCTTCAACGCGGTCGATTTGCGATCCTCGTCAATCCAGCGGATCAGCAAATCGATAACTTCCTGCTGTTCGGCGGAAACGAATTCCGCTTCCTTCGCGGCCTCATGCAGCCAATGTTGGACTTCCGGCGTGTCGGTGTGGGTCACGACAAACGCTGGCAGGCGACGTCGCGCGTAGGGGAACAGTACGTCGTGCACGAAGCTGATGGAGCTGGTCGTGCCTTCGACGTCGGTGACGATGGCGCGGATGGAGCTGCTGGCGGCGTCGGTCATGGTGTTGTCTGGCTCTCGGCGATGCGGGTAGGCGTCATGCGTGGGAAGCGCTGGGAAATATCGTCGCCGGTAAAGTTTGCAACCCAGCCTTCGATGTTGGTGAATAGTCGAATCGCTACAAAGTAGGGGGCCTCACTCATGTCGAACCAATGCCGTGTGCCGTCGGGTACACCAATCAGGTCCCCTTGTTCGCAGAGGATGTCGTAGACCTTGCCTTCCACGTGAAGGGTGAACTGGCCTGACCCGGCTACGAAGAATCGCACCTCGTCTTCGCTATGCGTGTGCTCACTCAGGAATTTCTGACGCAGTGTGGTCCGATCAGGGTGATCAGATTTAAGGCTGATCACATCGACCACCTGATAACCATGATCCCGACGCAGGCGTTCAATGTCGTCGTGGTAAGCCGCGATGACTTCTTCCTGGCTGGCACCAGGCTCGATCGCACGAGTGGCCGCCCAGCGCTCGAATCGCACACCGATCCTGGCCAGCTCGCGGCTGATTGCCTCGCCGGATTCGTGCATGGAAAGCGGTGCATCGGGTTTATTTTCGTCAAAAATGCGTAGTTGGCTCATGTCAGTTTCCAACCCCAAGCCGCTTCAAATCCAGCTCACAATTGAGCAGGAACTCGAACGCCTCGATGTGCCTGCGCGTTTCTGCCATGTCCACGCCCCAAGTGTAGATGCCGTGTCCGTCGATCAGATACCCGTGCAGCGGTTTCCCGGCATCCAGCCATGCATCGATTCCGGCGACCAGCTCGGGCATATCCTGCGTATTCGGGAATACCGGGAGTTCGAGCACGCTGTCATGCGTGGTGTAGCCGGAAATCGCCTTCTGCAACTCCCAGCCTTCAAAGCGCAGTACGCCAGCCTTCGCGTAGAGTCGCGATGCCACCGATTGTGCCTGCGAATGTGTGTGCAGGACCGCGCGCGCGTTGGGAAATCGACGATAGATTTGCGCATGCAGCAGCGTCTCCGCAGACGGCCGCGCATTGGTCGCGACTGGCTTGCCATTCCGATCAACCACCATCACATCGTCAGCGTCGAGGTGGCCCTTGTCGCGACCGGAGATGGTGACCGCGACGTGCTCGTCATCCAGTCGCATCGAGAAGTTGCTGCTGGTTGCCGGCGTCAGTCCACGCGCCGAAAGTTCGGCGCCAGTCTCGGCGATGATGCGAGCGCAGCGGGCGAGGGCAGCGGTGTCGTAAGGTGGAACAGGGCTCATCATTCGCACGGTGTAGGACGGCGGCAAACTATACGACAGCGCGCTGAATGGCGCGGCACGATGACGCGGTTGGTCCAGAAGCTAGACGTTGCCGGTTTCGATCGCAATTCATTCTCATTTCCTGTTCGTCACGCTTCATCACCACGGCGTAAGGTGCATGAGCGCTTCAAAAGTAGTTGTTCCAACTCACCAGCAACGGAGTCGTCATGAGCAAGCCAGTTTCCATCG
>JAYUYW010000143.1:0-5969 GCA_043752325.1 Rhodanobacteraceae bacterium
TGCTGTAACCGATGATGCTGCCTTTGATAAAGCCAAACACAGCGGGGATCGCCGCCATCACGCAGATCCATGTTTTGTACAGCCCCGCCACGCTGGCCGGCTCGGCGGCAATGACCGGCCATTCCGACTTTGGCGTCAACAGGATCGCCTTTGCTCGCGCAAGGATCCAGTTGAAATCTGGCCCGGAACCGGTGTCGCGACTGTTGGGAGTCGTTGGCGGGTTGGGTGGAGTGCTCGTTTCCGTATCCATCTCGTTGCCTCGCAAGCTGAATGAAGGGTTTAAAGAACAGCCATTCTAGACTGGAAGCCGTAAACGCTGCGTTCTGGATTGTGACGACGTTGCCAAACCAAGGACAAGATACGAAAGGGCCCGACTGGCTGGCTGCTAAGATGCCGGCAACCAAGCACCCTCCACTGAGCACTTGCCGATGTCCCGCCCCGATCCCGTCGCCGCGACCCCCATTCCCGCCAACACCGAGAACCGCTACCAGGTAACCGCGGCGGACTTGCCGCTGTGCTGCCCGATGCCGGCGATGGCGCTGTGGAACTCGCATCCACGTGTCTACCTTGCCGTCGAGGCCGCGCCAAGTGGTAGCGTTCAGTGTCCTTATTGTGGCGCGCAGTACACGCTAGTTGCTTGATCATGTCGCGTGGTCGCATCCAGCCTGCCTGAGCGTGTGATGGGTTGCCAGGAATGTCAATTCGCAGTGCAGCCCACCGCCGGGCCACGCCCATGAACGATAATCTCGTCGTGATACAACTGCTGCCCAAGCTCGACACCGGTGGTGCCGAGCGCTCGGCGCTGGAGATCGGACGCGCACTGGTCGCCGCAGGCCATCGGTCGATCGTGGTTTCCGCTGGTGGTCGGTTGGTTCGACGGCTGATCACCGAAGGTAGCGAACACGTCGAACTGCCGATCGGTCGCAAGTCGTTGGCGGTACTGTTGCAAGTGCGCCGGCTTCGCCAGTTGTTCGACCTGGTTCAGCCCGACATCGTCCATGCGCGTTCGCGCCTGCCGGCGTGGCTGGGTCGATTCGCCCTCCGCGAAAACTCGCGCACCCGTTTCATCACGACCGTGCACGGGCTCAACTCGCCGGGTTGTTACAGCGCGGTGATGGCGAGTGGGGATCGGGTCATCTGCGTGTCGAACACCGTGCGCGACTACGTGCTGAAGCATTACCCTGGCGTCGACAGTGGGCGCCTGATTGTGATTGCACGGGGTGTCGATCCAGCGGAATTTCCGTACGGCTATCGCCCGGATTCGGGTTGGCGCGACGAGTTTTTTTCGGCCTATCCGCAACTCGCCGGTGCACCGCTGCTGACCTTGCCCGGTCGCGGCACGCGGCTGAAAGGACATGCCGACGCAATTCGGCTGCTCGCCGAACTTGAAGACCGCGGCATCGACGCGCGACTGCTGTTGCTCGGCGTGCGCGAAGACGGTCGCGAGGATTACATCGCCGAACTGGCCGACCTGGCCACAAAGCTGGGTATTGCTGACAAGCTGGTGATGAGCGCGCCCCGCAGCGATGTTCGCGATGTCTTGTCGATATCGGACTTGGTATTGCAACTCAGCGTTCGGCCAGAGGCATTCGGACGCACGGTTATTGAATCCCTGTCCCTGTGCAGGCCGGTGCTCGGGTACGCGCATGGCGGCGTAGGTGAACTTCTTGCCGAGCTGTACCCGGCAGGTCGTGTACCACCATCTGCGCCGGAACGGTTGGCCGACCGTGCGGCGGAGTTGCTCACTGCCGCGCCGCCTATTTCGCCTTTTACGCTTTATCGCCTGGCCGACATGCAGGCCGCCACGATGTCGCTTTACGAGACGACGGCTCGTCGCGGCTGAGCCTGCCGGTGCGATTGAGGATTGACGGTAGTCGATCCTGACGATTCAGAGTTGCGCTTCGCGCTCGGCCTTGAGATTGCGGTAGTGCTTGAGCTGGTCCAGTTGCGATGCCGCTATCGCTTCGCGGTCGCGTTGTTTGCGTTCGAGAAAACCGCGCTGCTGTTCCAATTGGCCACGTAGGTCGGCGATCTGTTTGGTCAATTGTGGCGAAACCTTGACATTGCGATGTTGCAAATCGTCGGCGCGGGCAAGCAGGTCGGCCAGGGTGGCCTCTTGCGTCTTCAGCCCTTCGCGACCTGCGTGCAGGGCCTGATCGAGCTGGTTGAGCGTCAAGCGTTGCGTGGTCAGCAATTCGGATTCGGTGGGGAATGCGGCGAGCATTTGTCGATCGTTGCGTATGCCGGCGTCCACGGCGTCCCGATCCGCCTTGTTCTTGGCCGCCTGCCGGTCCGCCGCTTCGCGCTCGCCCGTGTTGAGCAGTCGGCCGACACGTTTGACGATCAGGCCGTCCTTGTTGACGACTTCATAACCCAACTTCATCGCGTCCCGGCTGAGCACGTCGGAGTAATGGGTCTGGCCGCCGCCATCACGCCACTTGTAGCGGTGCTGAGCCTGCGCAAGTGCCGACGCCACGCAAAGCGCGATCGCCAAGGCAACGATGGGTACGCGTGCTGTGCGCATGGATATGATTCCGATCACCGGGTATTGAGCGACAGTTAAAGCAATTGTCGTGCCAGAAAAGCCTGTTCGACGTGGCCCAGTCTCCCGAGCATTTGCCGCGAAAATCTACTCAGTCGTTGGCCAGCCATCGTCACAATCAGACGCCGTAACGCGCCCGGTATTGCTCCAATGCACGTCGACTGGCGGCCAGGTCTGGTCGCTCGCCAGCATACTGCAACAGATCGGACAGGCCTGCGATGGCGATCACGGGCACGGAAAACTCTTCAGCCACTTCCTGCGCAGCGGAGCGTTCGCCCAAGCCGCGTTCCTGGCGATCCAGCGCAATCAGTACGCCAGCGGGTTCAGCGCCGTTGTCGCGAATAAGTCGCAGCGATTCGCGCACGGCCGTGCCGGCGGAAATCACGTCGTCCACAATCACCACCCGCCCGCGCAATGGTGCGCCGACCAGCACGCCACCTTCGCCATGATCCTTGGCTTCCTTACGGTTGTAAGCGTAGGACAGGTCGCGATCGTGATGATCGGCCAGCGCCGCTGCGGTAACAGCAGCCAGCACGATGCCCTTGTAGGCCGGGCCAAACAGCATGTCGAAATGCAGGCGCGAATCAACCAGCGTCTGCGCGTACGCGCGTCCCAAGGTTGCCAATGCCTCGCCACTGTTGAAGAGGCCGGCGTTAAAGAAGTATGGACTGACCCGACCGGACTTCAGCGTGAACTCGCCGAAGCGAAGCACCTCACGGGCTAAAGCAATGTCGAGGAAATCACGTTGATGCGTTTGCATGGAATCAGCGTCCAGCGGGTCCCGTACATTGTGCCGCACGCACACCGCGTTTCAACAATTGCTGCGTACTCAGGGGTTGCCGCCGCGCAGCGCCTTCACTTGTTTTTCCAGCAAGGCGGCCGTCGCTTGGGCCGGCGCGATCGGTTTGCCGACCACGTAGTCGATTCTCGCGCGAAAACGGCGCGGCAAGCGCATGCGGCCGAGCCGACCATCGCGCTTGCTCCACACGCTGCCCCAAAGGCCACGCAGGGCAGTTGGAATCACCGGCACCAGGCGCCGTTCCAGAATGCGTTCGATGCCGTTCTTGAACGTGACGATCTCACCATCACTGGTCAACGCGCCTTCCGGGAACACGCAAACCAATTCACCATCCGCCAGCGCCGCGTCGATATCGTCAAAGGCCTTGCGCAGTATTTCCGGATTTTCGCGCGCGCCGGCAATCGGGATCGCCTTGACGGTGCGGAACATGAAACTCAACACCGGTATATCGAAAATCCTGTGATACATCACATAGCGCATCGGCCGCCACACGCAGCCGCCGATGATCAGCGCATCCATGTAGCTGACGTGATTACAGACCAACAGCGCTGCGCCTTCCTCGGGAATTTTTTCCAGTCCTTCGGTACTGATTCGGTACAGCGTGCTGACCACGATCCAGCTCAGGAAGCGCATCAGGAATTCGGGAACCACGGTGAAGATCCAGATCGCCACGAGGGTATTCGCGATCGCCAGCGCCAGAAAAAGTTGCGGAATGGACCAGCCCAGCAGGCGCTGCAGTGCGATCCCGCCGATCGCCGCCAGCACGATGAAGATCGCGTTCTGGATGTTCATGCCCGCGATCACCCGCGACAGTTCCTGCTTCGGCGTGCGGCTCTGGATCAGTGCAAACAATGGCACCACGAAGATGCCGGAGCACAGGCCGATCCCGACCAGGTCCAGCACGATGCGCCAGCTGCCGGGTCGCGCCAGAAAGCCGGTGACGTCGAGACCGCTGGCCGCTGACGTGCCGGAACGCGCGAAGTAGAGATCGAGCAAGAACGCGCTGATTCCGAACGCGCCCAGCGGAACCAAGCCGATCTCGATGCGACGGCCGGACAGTTTCTCGCAAAGTAGCGAGCCGATGCCCACGCCCACCGAGAATACGGCCAGCACGGCCACATATAGCATCGGCGTACCGCCCAGATTGACTTCGGCGTAGACCGGCAGGTTGCCGGTGAGGACCGTGCCGGTAAACCAGAACCAGCTCACGCCCAGCACGCTGTTGCGCACCGCCGGTAGCTTGCGCGTCAGCCGCCAGATCGCCAGCGATTCCGGAATCGGGTTCCAGTTGATCTTGAGATCGGGCGCTGCCGCCGCTACCGGCGGAATCTGCCGGCTGACCAGATTGCCGATCACCGCCAGCGCGATCACCAGCACACCCGCCAGCCACGGCCCGGCACTGCCGGCGATCACGAAGATCAGCCCACCCGCCAGCATACCGATCAGGATCGAGATCGACGTGCCCATCTCGACCAGACCATTGCCGCCGGTAAGTTCCTCGGGCCGGAGCACGGACGGCAGGATCGAATACTTCACTGGTCCGAACAGCGTGCTTTGCACACCGGTCGCGAATAGGGCGACCAGCAGCACGGTCATGTTTTGCAAGACGAACCCGACTGCCGCCAGCGACATGATCGCAATCTCCATTGCCGTCGTGATGCGGATCAGCTTCGCCTTTTCGGTGCGCTCGGCGAACTGGCCGGCGATCGCGGAGAACAGGAAATACGGCAGGATGAAGATGGCCGGCGCCAACTGCGTATAGATGGCCTTGTCGGCCTGATTGATCGCCATGTAGCCGAGCAGTCCGATGATTGCCTGGCGGAACACGTTGTCGTTGAACGCGCCCAGCGCCTGTGTTACGAAAAACGGCGCAAACCGCCGCGTTTTCAGCAGGTCGAACTGGGTGTGTCCCGACATGGAAACCTCGCTGATTCGGCGTACCGCTCGATGTCGCGCAGCCTAACCGGTTGCCTGTTTGCGTGAAACTGGATGCCAATCGTGCGCCACGTCGCGCAATCGTTTGTTGCGGCTACAGCGCAGCCCCGCCTGCTGCTATTGTGAACGCCATTTCTTGACTGGTCGGGGATATACCAATGAATGGCATGATTGGATTGGCGGTACTGGTGGTTGCGGCGATCGTCCTGTTCAAGCTGGTACGCATCGTGCCACAGGGTTATCAGTGGACAGTGGAGCGCTGGGGCAAGTACACGCACACGCTGAGCCCGGGTTTCCATTTGCTGATTCCCGTTGTGCAAAACATCGGTCGCAAGATCAACGTGATGGAGCAGGTGCTTGACGTTCCTTCCCAGGAAGTCATCACCAAGGACAACGCGGTTGTGCGAGTGGACGGCGTAGTGTTCTACCAGGTGCTTGATGCCGCGAAGGCGGCGTACGAAGTGTCAAATCTCGAACAGGCATCGCTGGCCCTGGTGATGACCAACATACGTACCGTTCTTGGTTCGATGGATTTGGACGAAAGCTTGAGCAAGCGCGACGAGATCAACGCCAAGTTGCTGGCCGTGGTCGATGAAGCGACGCACCCGTGGGGCGTCAAGGTGACCCGCATCGAGATCAAAGATATTTCGCCGCCGCGCGACCTGATCGATTCGATGGCGCGACAGATGAAGG
>JAYUYW010000144.1:0-5963 GCA_043752325.1 Rhodanobacteraceae bacterium
GGACTTTTGTTCGGCAGTCGCCTGCGCTTCAACGCGATCGGCCACCGGCTCGCCCAATTCGCGGACCAGATCGCGATACAACTCACCGGGATCGCGGCCAGTGCGCGCAGTGATTTCGGCCGCGAGCAACGCCGGGGCGATCCCGTCCTTGTCGGTCGTCCACACCGTGCCATCTTTGCGCAGGAACGACGCACCTGCGCTTTCCTCGCCCCCGAAACCGAGTGAGCCGTCGAACAGGCCGTCAACGAACCATTTGAAGCCGACGGGTACCTCGTGGAGCTTGCGGTCCAGCCGCTTCGCTACGCGGTCAATGAGCGCGGTGCTGACCAGGGTTTTACCAACCGCGGCGTGCGCGCCCCACTGCGGCCGATGCTGAAACAAGTAGTCGATCAACACCGAGAGGTAGTGATTCGGCGGCAGCAAACCGGTGCTGCGGGTCACGATGCCGTGCCGGTCGTGGTCGGTGTCGCAGGCGAAGGCTACATCGAAACGCTCCCTCATTTCGATCAGCCGCTGCATCGCGTAGGAGGAAGAGGGATCCATGCGAATCTTGCCGTCCCAATCCAAGGTCATGAAGCCGAACGTCGGATCGACTTCCGCGCTGACCACGGTGAGGTCGAGCCCGTAGCGCTGCGCGAGTGGCGCCCAGAAGTTCACGCCGGCGCCTCCCAGCGGATCGACACCCATGCGGATGCCGGAACCGCGAATCGCATCGAAGTCGATCACCTGGCCAAGATCGCTCACGTAGGCCTCAAGGAAGTCATGCACATGCGTGCTTGCAGCGCGACGCGCTTGCGCAAATGGCATGCGCCGCACCTGTTTGAGACCGTCCGCAAGGAGCGCATTGGCGCGCGTCTGGATCCAGCCGGTGATGTCGGTGTCTGCCGGGCCGCCGTTGGCCGGGTTGTACTTGAAGCCGCCGTCGTCGGGCGGGTTGTGCGAGGGAGTAATGACGATGCCGTCGGCTAGGCCCGAAGTGCGGCCGCGGTTGTAGTTCAGGATCGCGTGCGATATCGCGGGCGTCGGTGTGAACTCTCTCCCTTTGGCGATCATCGTTTCCACGCCATTGGCAGCCAACACCTCCAGCGCGCTCTCGAATGCCGGCTGCGACAGCGGCGGGGTGCAATGTAGGTCGATGCCAGGGAATGGGAGGCGGCAACTCAATGTACCGTCCCCGGTTGGGCTCCAGGATTACGATTGACGAAACCCCGATGGCCAGCGGTGGCGCCAGAGCATGAACAGGCGGAATGCGCCCCACCTCACTGTTCTAATTGCTTTGGCCGCAGTGCGCATTGCAAAGGGGCGATTCGCTGGAGGGGTCCGGGTGGTGGCAGTCACCATCGACCACTGGGGGGACGTCGATCTCCGCCAATGCCATCGCTCCCATGGAGCATCCCGGATGCCACGCCAATAGCGCTTGCGACCACAGCATCGCCGTGATCGCAAGAATCGCAATGCGGATACCCAGGCGCCGGTGGCGGTATCGGTTCATCGGGATCAAGACTACGCCCTTGGTCGGGTAGTTCCTTGACTTCAATCAAGCACGCCCACCGGGAGCAGAGTTCCGAATCCGATCCCCGGGGGGTAGAGTGAACATTGATTTCGACCTGACCAACTTTCATGAATGAGCGTCCGCCACCTCTCAAGCCTGATGCCTATTCAAGCGTTTGTGCATCCACTTCGTCCGTCGAAGCATTAAATCGCGATTGCTTTTGCGTCGGCGTTGATCAACACGCATTGCACGCAGAACTCGAGGCTGTCTTGAGCGCCTACGAGTTGCCCTCCTTGGCTGAGACGCACCCTCATTTATTCAGTGCATTCCCCATCTATGTATCGCGTACCCATGTCGAACAGATGGCAAACGTGGTGGCAGCGGTGGAGGAAATCACTGCGTTGGTCGCCTATCGATCGGCTGTTCTTGCTTGGGCACCTGAAATCGCCAGGTTCGATCCGGGGTCGCCTGGCGGTTTGTTGGGGTTGGACTTTCATCTCGGGACCGAGGGACCGAAGCTCATCGAGATCAACACCAATCCGGGCGGGGCGCTGCTCAATGCCATTCTCGGCCGCGCACAGCGTGCCTGCATGCCCGAATTGACGATGCCTCCCACTGACGCAACGCAGACGGAGCAAGCAGTCCTGCAAAGCATGCTGATGGAGTGGCGGCTGCAACGTGGCTCTGCGCTACTGGAATTCGTAGCCATCGTCGATGAGTCACCTGCACAGCAGTATCTTTATCCGGAATTCGTGCTGTACCGCGAACTCTTCAGACAGCATGGGTATCGCGCCGAAATCTGTAGCCCACAGGAATTGATCCGGCAACACGGTCGCCTCTGGCTGGGCGACAGTGCGGTGGATCTCGTCTACAACCGGTTGACCGACTTCGCGTTGCAGCAATCTGCGCACGAGATGCTACGGGCCGCCTATCTGTCCGAAGAAGTGGCCGTGAGCCCGCATCCTCGCGCGCATGCGCTGTACGCCGACAAGCGTAACCTCAGCTTGCTTGGCGATCGCGAGTTTCTGCAGTCATCAGGTGCCAGCCAAGTTTGCATAGACGCACTTGTGGCCGTCGTGCCACCCACGCAACTGGTGACGCCTACGAATCGCGATGCGATGTGGGCGAACCGTCGCCATCTGTTCTTCAAGCCCGCCGCTGGCTTTGGCAGCAAAGCCACTTATCGTGGCGATAAGTTGACGCGCCGAGTCTGGGATGAGATTGGAAGCGCGGTGTATGTTGCTCAAGACATTGTGTCACCCAGCGAACGTCAGGTAGCAGCCGGCTCTGCTCCACTCAAGGTCGACATTAGATGTTATGCGTATCGCGGCCAGGCATTCCAGTACGCAGCGCGCCTGTATCAAGGGCAGACAACCAATTTCCGAACACCCGGAGGCGGATTCGCTCCGGTACTTACAACGCGTGACGAGCGCACTGATCGGGAAAGGCCGCCCTCCCCGGCAATCGAACGTGCAGAGAACGAGGGGTGGCCGCCAATAGAGTCAACACCCGGGCCTTGTTCACGTTAAATTAACATGCTTTCCAAGGCCGTGAAGAGAAAAGCCAAGATCCCGCCCCCGAGTGACGAAGCGCAAACGATCAACATCCTCGGGCCTGTAGTCGCGATACCCACCCGCCGTGCGCAGGGGCTTTGGCAGCAACTCTATTTGTTCGTAGTAGCGGATGGTTTCCAGATGACAGCCACTGGCCGCCGCCGCTTCGCTGATTTTCATCCCACAGGCCTTGACTCTGTAGTAGCTACAGACTTTACCCTTACGGTCGGTCCCTTGTCACCCGCGCCTTTGTGTTTGAAAGGCCAACCCATATCGGTCTCCCATGTCTTCGTATCCCATCGTTCGCCGCACCTTGATGACTTGGCTGATGTTCCTAGCCATGGTTACAGCGGCCTTCGCGGCTGTCGGGGCCGATGCCAATCCGAGGCAGACCTGGCAGTTGCTTGACTACATTGCGGTGGACTATGCCGGCGCAGTGCAGAAGGGCCGCGTCGTCTCAGAGGGCGAATACGCCGAGATGCGCGAGTTTGCGGCGACCGCGCGTGCCCAACTGGCGGCATTGCCTGTCACGTCAGCCCAATCGACCCTGGTCCTGGGAGCAGACCAACTGGTTGCCGCGGTTGAGAGCAAAGCCGATCCCACACAGGTGGCCGCGCTTGCGCAGCGCTTAGGCGCTCGTTTACTGGATAGCTACCCGATCGGTGCGGTGCCAACCTCGCCGCCAGCAGTCGCCGGCGCGGCCCCCCTCTATGCCCAGCAATGCGCCGCGTGCCACGGGACGAGCGGGGGCGGTGATGGGCCCGCTGCCGCCAGTCTGGACCCTCCACCGATCGCGTTTACGGATGCAACCCGGGCGGCCCAGCGCAGTCCTTTTGCTTTGTATGAAGTGATCTCGCAGGGTCTCCAAGGCACGGCGATGACCAGCTTCTCGACCTTGTCGGAACAGGATCGCTGGGCACTGGCGTTCTACGTGGGCAGCTTGGCGTACTCGCCCGACTCGCGCAGTCAAGGCGAAGCCTTGTGGCGTAACCAGGCTCAGTTTCGCCGCCACGTCTCAACGCTCGACGCGCTCGTGCACAGCAGCGAAGCGGAGTTGGCCAAGAGCACCGGCCAACAGCAAGCGAAAGCCATCACCGCCTATCTGCGATCCAATCCAGACGCGGTTGGTGCGCCAGCAGCCGGCGCCTCCGTTGGCCCGTTCGCGATTGCCCGGCAGCGACTGGCCGAGAGTGTTGATGCCTACAAGGCCGGCGACGCTCCGCTGGCACGCTCGCTTGCGCTGTCGTCTTACTTGGACGGTGTCGAGCCGGTTGAACCCACGCTGGCATCCCGTGACCGCGCACTCATGCGCGAGATCGAGACGGCGATGGGGCAGTACCGCGCGCAATTGCAACGCAGAGACACCAACGGCGAAGTGGATGCACGGGCCGCGAAAGTCGCTGCGCTATTCGACCGCGCGGAGGCAGTGCTTCGAGCTTCGGGGACCGACACGACCACTGCGTTTCTTGGCAGCTTCACCATCCTGTTGCGCGAGGGCTTGGAAGCACTGCTGATCGTGATCGGCATGATCGCCTTCCTGCGCAAGGCCGGTCGCCGCGAAGTGCTGCCGTACGTGCACGCCGGGTGGATCGGCGCACTGCTGGCCGGCGGCATCACGTGGGCGATCGCGACGTACTTGGTGGACATTAGTGGTGCCAATCGTGAGGTCACCGAAGGCGTATCGGCGTTGTTTGCCGCGATCGTGCTGCTAAGTGTCGGCATCTGGATGCACCAAAAGAGCTTGGCCGGCCGCTGGCAGCAGTACCTGCACGCCAAGATGTCGGCCGTGCTGACACGGCGCTCGGCGATGTTTCTGTTTGCGCTCGCCTTCGTCGCCGTGTATCGCGAAGTCTTCGAAACGATCCTGTTCTTCATCGCGATGTGGAGTGAGCAGAATGCTAACGCGATCCTGGCGGGGCTTGCGGTCGGCAGCGCCGTCCTTGCCGTCGTGGCGTTTTGGATGCTGCGCGTGAGCAAGCGGCTGCCGATTGGCCAGTTCTTCTCGATCAGCTCGATCTTGATCGCGGTGCTGGCCGTGGTGCTAGTCGGCAAGGGCATCGCTGCTCTGCAGGAGGCCGGCTGGGTGCCGCAAGCACTGATCGAAGCGCCACGCATCGACTGGCTCGGCGTATATCCCACCACGCAATCGTTGCTCGCCCAACTCGTCGTCGCGGTGATCGCTGCGATGGGTTTCTACTTCAACGCCCGTTCCTCGCGTGCCTTGGCGCGCGTTACCAAGTGAGATCGAGATGAGCGCAGTGTTGTACTTGCATGCCGCCGTGCACGTGCTGTCCGGTGCGTGGAAGGACTGGCGGCGCGGCGATAAATCTGCAGCGACCAAGGAGCCGTCATGCGCCTCCAGTCGCTAATCCGCTACGGCAGTTATCCGGCCGTGATGCTACCGGCCGCGCTGCTCGTCGGCGCCGTCTCCAGCGGGGCGTTGTCGGCGTGGCCCACGTTGGCGGTCGTCGCGGCCTGTGGCATTGCGTGCGTAGCCTTGCTCGAGTGGGCACAGCCTTACGAGCGCGATTGGCTCCGCGATCATGGCGATGGGCGCGCAGACGTGCTCCATGGGATCACCAACTTGGCGCTGATGGCCGGGACCGCCTATGGCCTGCACGCGTTGCGCGGCACCTTGCCGGTCGCCTCGCTCTGGCCGGCGCAATGGGCCGGGTGGGCGCAACTGCTGCTGGCCGGCGTGATCATTGACGTGGGTCTGTACGCGATGCATCGCGTGAGTCATCGCTACGCCTGGGCGTGGCGTCTGCACGCAATCCACCACAGCGCCGAACGCCTGTACTGGCTCAACGGCGAGCGTCGGCATCCGTTGAGCGCGCTGTTAATGGCGGGGCCTGGCATTGGCGTCACGGTGGCCTTGGGCGCGCCGCCGCAGGTGCTCAGCGCATGGCTGGCGTTGC
>JAYUYW010000145.1:0-5957 GCA_043752325.1 Rhodanobacteraceae bacterium
GAGCGCACCGGGAGGCAACAATTGCGACGCATCCAGATAGCCAATCGTGCGGATGTGCAGCGGAATTGCCGCGCCACTGGGACTGGAAAGCAAGTCCACGGTCAGATCGATTCGACCGGTGGTACCTGGCACCAAGGCACCGGGCTGATCCGGCGTCACGGCCAATGAAAGCCGCGCGTCGTATTCTATCGGCGGTGGTGGCGGTGAACATGCATTCGCTGATGTCGGCAAGTTGATTGCCGCCATCGCGATTGCCGCAGCGAGCGGTTTGCCATGGTTGCCCCGCGAAAATTTCATCCTGAGTTCACTCCTTTTTTCTGGCCGATCCACAAGCGGTTCCCATCCGGATCATCGATTCGAAACTCGATCATGTCGTAGAACGAGGTTTCGAGATCGGGAATGTCCACGCCATTGCCGCGAACGAAGACGTGATAGGCCACGATGTCGTCGGGATACAGGTACAGCACCGACATGCGCGTGGCTTTGGGATCGACGTTGATCGACTGATCGACCATCAGGCGGCAGTCGTCAAACGACAGCATCGCCCAGCGCCACTCGTCGTTGCGATCAAGAACGCTGAAGCCAAGCTTTTCGTACCAGGCGACGCTGTCCGGCATGTTTCGTACCGGCAGCATGGGAATGATGCTGGTCATCTTCATCGCATGTTTCCTTCTACGTTCGCCCGCGACTGACCGCTATGGCATCCTAGTCGGCCTGCGTATCGAGACCAACCATGAACCAGGTGTCCCCATGAGCAAGCTATACGCCAGTGCGCAGGCCGCGCTCGATGGCGTGATCGAAGACGGCCAGACGCTTGCTGTCGGCGGCTTCGGCCTTTGCGGCATTCCGGAAGCCTTGATCGCTGCATTGCGCGACAGCGGCAAGACCGGATTCACGGTGGTCTCGAACAACGCCGGCGTCGACGGTTTTGGTCTTGGCCAGTTGCTGACGACGCGGCAGATCAAGAAAATGATCTCCAGCTACGTCGGTGAGAACAAGGAGTTCGAGCGGCAGTTCCTGGCCAAGGAACTGGAACTGGAATTCACTCCACAAGGCACGCTCGCCGAGCGCCTGCGTGCTGGCGGTGCCGGCATTCCGGCGTTCTTCACCAAGACCGGTTACGGCACCATCGTTGCCGACGGAAAGGAGACACGCCAGTTCGACGGCGAGTGGTACGTGATGGAGCGCGCCATTCGCACCGACGTATCGCTGGTCAAGGCGTGGAAAGCCGACAAGTCGGGCAACCTCGTCTACAACAAGACCGCGCGCAACTTCAATCCGATGGCGGCGACGGCTGGAAAGATGACGATTGTCGAAGTGGAAGAAATCGTCGAGATCGGCGCGCTCGATCCCGATGCGATCCACACCCCCGGCATCTACGTGGATCGCATCGTGTTGAACGCGAATCCCGAGAAGCGCATCGAACAACGCACGGTGAGCAAATGACACCGCAGGCGTCATCTCCGCGCAGGCGGGGATCTAGGGATGCTCTTATCAACCCCGCACAGGCGTCACCCATCTGTCTGCCCGCAGATCAAGGCGCGTCGGCGAAGACAGACTGGCCGTCTGCCGAGGCGGCGCAACGCAGACCTGCGGGCAGACAGATGGGCCCCAACCTTTTCATATCGAACGAGGGGGTGATGCCCGAAAGGTCCTCAGATCGACGCGCGCGGCTTGTTCAGGCGGCCAGCCTGCACGGCGCCACGCACCCCAATCTGCGAACCTTTCGGACATCATGCCGCCTGCGTGGGGTTGATCAGAGCATCCCCGGAATCGGAGAAGAAGAATGAGCTGGAACCGCGATGAAATGGCCCAGTGCGCCGCAAAGGAACTGCGCGATGGCTACTACGTGAACCTGGGTATCGGCCTGCCGACGCTGGTCGCCAACTACATTCCTGACGGCATGGACGTGTGGCTGCAAAGTGAGAACGGGCTGCTCGGCATCGGCCCCTTCCCGACCGAGCAAACCATTGACGCCGACCTGGTCAACGCTGGCAAGCAGACCATTACGTCAATTCCGGGCGCGTCGTTTTTCTCCAGCGCCGATTCGTTCGCGATGATACGTGGCGGCCACATCAACCTGTCGATCCTCGGCGCCATGCAGGTGTCGGGCAAAGGTGATCTCGCCAACTGGATGATCCCCGGCAAGATGGTGAAAGGCATGGGCGGCGCGATGGACCTGGTCGCCGGCGTCAAGCGAGTGGTGGTGCTGATGGAGCACACATCCAAGGCCGGCGAACACAAGATTCTGCCCGAATGCACCTTGCCGCTGACCGGCGTTGGATGCGTGCATCGCATCATCACCGAGTTGTGCGTGCTCGATGTCACCGACCATGGTTTGAAGCTGGTTGAGCTAGCACCTGATGTGACCATCGAAGAACTTCGCGAAAAGACTGGTGTGCCGATCAATGTGTAGATTTTCAAATGATGCACGATGATCGATTGATGTCCGAACCCATTCGCCTCTCCAAGCAACTTGCTGCGAACGTGCCTTGTTCGCGGCGCGATGCCGAGCAGTACATCGAGAACGGCTGGGTAAAAGTCGATGGTGCGGTGGTCGAGGAACCTTACTTCAAGGTTCGCGGCGACCAGTCCATCGAGCTGCATCCGGGCGCCAAGCTTGGCAAGTTGGAAGCGGCGACGTTCCTGCTGCACAAACCGGCCGATCTGGTCATCGGCGACGACGCGGAGGCCGCCATCGATTTGCTTGCGACAGCCAATCGCTGGCAAGACGACGACAACCCGATGCGCTTGTTGCACAGACACCAGGCTCGACTGGTTTCGCCCTTGCCGTTGGAACCTGCCGCGAGCGGTTTGTGGGTGCTCAGCCAGGACTGGCAGGTGCTGCGCAAGCTCGAAGAAGATGCCGACAGCATCGAGCAGGAATTCAATGTCGATGTCGATGGCGAGATTGAGCCGAACGGATTGGCGTTGCTAAATCACGGCCTGCAAGTCGAGGGCTGGCGGCTGCCCGAGCGCAAGGTGAGCTGGCAAAGTGAAACGCGGCTGCGTTTTGCGATCCGCGCTGTGCGCCCCGGCATGATGCAGGCGATGTGCGCGGCGGTTGGGTTGCAGGTGAGCGCACTCAAACGCATTCGCGTCGGTCGCGTGTCGATGGCAAAACTGCTGCCGGGGCAGTGGCGATTGCTGGCGAATCGCGAAAAATTCTAGACTCGCCTGCACACGCGCCGGCGATCGATTGCAAACATGATCCACATCCGCGAAATCGATCACATCGTCCTGCGCATCGTCGACCTCGACGGGATGTTGGCGTTCTATTGCGACGTGTTGGGTTGCACCGTTGAGCGCCGACAGGACGAGATCGGATTGACCCAGCTTCGCGCGGGTCGTTCGCTGATCGACATGGTCACGCTGGATGGAAAGCTCGGACGCGAAGGCGGTGCAGCGCCGTGCCGCGAAGGTCGCAACGTCGATCATTTTTGCTTGCGCGTCGAGCCGTTCGATGAAGCGGACATTCGCAAGCACCTGGCGGAGAGTGGCGTCGACGCTGGATCGGTTGAATCGCGCTACGGTGCCGAAGGCGAAGGTCCGTCGATGTACTTGGCCGACCCGGAAGGCAACACGATTGAACTGAAAGGCCCGCCGTCATCAGTGCCGTGATGAAACTCATATTGCCAGCGCTTCATCCGCTGTGAAGTTTCGGGCAAGAATACTCAAGCCGTGCGTTCGCGTTGGATTCGAGCGCATGGCGTTCGCACCCCAGTCCATCGTCCATAGGAGTTGACCATGAAACCTTCATCGCCGAAGCCGACGGCGGCCACCGCCAAACCGGCCACGAACAAAGCAGCGAGTAATACCGCGAAAGCAAAGCCGACCACGGCGAGCAAGGCATTCGCATCGAAGCCAGCCTCATCGAAAGATGCAGCGGATGCCAAGAAGAATAAGAAGCCCGCTCCTGTCGCAAAGTCGGCAGCAAAGAAAGCATCCCCGACAGCGAAGAAACCAGCTGCTGCTGCAAGCCAATCATCTGCTATAAAATCTGCCGTGAAAACGTCGCCCGCGAACAAGGCGTCCACTAGGAAGCCTGCGGCAAAAAAAGCTACCAAGCCGGCGCCGAAGAAGGCAGCAATGCCCGCATCAAAGAAGTCGGCGACGGCTAGCAAGACAGCCGCTGTGAAGAACCCCGCAAATGAGAAGGCAGCACCAAAAAAAGCAGCCTCGAAAAAATCGGCACCTACCAAGGCAGCGGCGAAGAAAGCGCCGTCACGCGAGCGCGTGAAATCACCGGCGCCAACAGCAAAGGTTGATTTGGCGCACCGCTCGACTTCGGTCAAACCAAAAACGCCTCTACCGAGTGGAGAGAAGCAATCGGTCTCGAAGAAGTCGACGTCAGCGAGGTCAGAGGCAAAAGCCGACAAGCCACGCGCCGACGCCACTCAGGCCGATGGTCGCAAGCCGCTTGCTGCTGCAATGTCGTCAGGGACAAACGCTGACAGCGAAGGCTTGGCGCACTTTGACCTGCACCATCAATCCACCGGACCAGTCGACGTCGTCGGCCCCGAGCACGCGGTCTCAAACAAGGCGCATATCTCGATCCCGAAAACCATCCCGGGACAGGACAAGTTGCCCGACCCGCCAACGGCATTGCAGCGAAACATTCCGCGAAAGTTTGGCCGCTGATCGGAGCTGCGCATCGCCGGCATCGGCGACGCGTGAACCTACCAAACCCAATTATCGTCATTCCTGCGAAAGCAGGAATCCAGTGCTCAAGGGCTTCTGGCAAGATTTTCTTGGAGCCGTTTCTATTTCGGCGACGTTCCATCGACGCAAGGCCAACGGCCGCCACCTACTGGATTCCTGCCTTCGCAGGAATGACGAGGGATGAGGAAGTGATGCCGACTCCGAGGAGTCAGCAGCGCAACCTGCTCAGTGAATCGTCACAGGCGGCGACGAATCAAATCCATTCGCGAAGATGGCATCGACCGACAACAACGGACAACCGGCCGGTGCAATGTAGGTCGCGTTGAACAGCATCGCCGTCGCCCACTCCGGGTGGTCAATGAACGGGTTGCGGTTGCCCTGGAAGGTTTGAATGACGCCGTTGCGCGCGATCTCGGCTGCATCGGGTGGATCGGCCTGACTCCATGCGAGCAGATCGGTCATCACGCCCATGTAGGCGGGTTGCGAGTAGTTGTTCTGACCAATGACCAGTGCGGTGTTGTCGGTCAAGCGCAGGATCGGCTCGTTCTGTCCGCTGGTTGGATCGACGCCGCCTTGGTAGCGCACCGCCATGTACATCACGGCGCGCGCCATATCGCCTTTTTGATGGCCCCAGACTTCGTAACCGCTGTTGGTTGACCAGTTCGAGTTGCCAGGATAGACGCCGCTGCCGCCGCCGAAACCGGCGTTCACTTCCGTCACGCCTTCCGCGCAACTCAGCGGAGCCGCGCAATTCTTGTACGGGAAATTGCCGCGCGTGGAGTTGTAGCCGGTGTCGCTCAGGTGAAGCATGTGGGTGTCGGTGTAGGGCGCGCTCGGAAGGCCGAGGTTGCCGGTGGTGCCAGGAAATCCGAGCGAGTTCGGCCACGTGTGTTCGCGGTTGTAGGTATTGAGAGTAACGGTGCCGGAAGCGCGATCACTGACCGCGTTGTACAAACGGTTCCGATAGACGTCCAGAATCTTGGTTGGATCACCAGGACTGGCGTCGGCGATCTCAAGAATCTTCCAGGCGTCGGTCGCGCTGTTGTTACTGTACGGGTATGCGGTGTGGCCGAGGATTTTCACGTGCAGCGTACACATGAGGCGGTCCGGCGTGCTGGTGTCGACTCCGTTGTAGTACGCACCAACGGGCGTTGGCGCAAACACGGTGAATGTGCTGGATGGGTTGCTGGCCAAAGCAATGTTGTTGCCATTGCGCACGGCGCTGCCGGTGATCGTGAACACGCATGTCGCACCGCCGGGCAGCACCGTCGCCGGCGTCAAAGTGCGGTTCGCGC
>JAYUYW010000146.1:0-5957 GCA_043752325.1 Rhodanobacteraceae bacterium
TCGCGGTCAAGCAGGGAGTTGAGCAGGCCGCCGCTGCCGGATTTCTGGATCTGCTCGTGTTCCCGGCCCAGCTCCTGGCCTAGATCGCGCGTCCCCATGTTTCGGTTCTGCACCATCTTGCCCAGTGCCGCCATGACCAAGGGCGCCAGCATTGCCATCAATCGCCCGGCATTCTGGCCGCCAATGCCGCTGGCCTGGCCGAGATTTTCGGTAGCACGCTCTTCACGCCCACCAAAGATGTGACCGAGGATGGCTCCGCCGACATTGCCAAGGCCGCCACCACCAGCATTTGCCGAAGCGCCACCACCTCCGCCTGCGCTACCGCCAAGCACGCTGTCGATCGCGCTACCCAAATCTCCACGGCTCCCCGAATTGGCATTGGTCGTCGCGCCGCCGCCGAGCAGCCCACCCAGTAAGCCGCCCAGCTCGACACCTTGATGGTCGCGCTGCAACGCACCCATCAACTCGCCGGCGCCTTGTTCGCTCTGCGCGTTGCGCGCCAATCGGCCTACCAACATCGGCAAGGCTTGCTGCACGGCGGTTTGCGCCTGATCCGACGAGATGCCCAACTGTCGCGCCATCGCCTGGATGTGCCGGCTGTCGATCTGATCGTAAACATCGCGCGTGATATCGGTCATCGTAGAAGGCCTGGTTTTGGAAGGGCAGTGATGATCTACCCAAGCTCCGAGCCAATCCACCGAAGGCAGCGGTGACGAGCGCTCATGACAGTCCGCATACCGCAAGCGTCATATCAGGCCATCAACCGTTCACGCGTTAAACTCCTGCACTTCGCCGGTCCGCATCGGCAACCGTTTCGATTGTAATCTGGAGCCACTAACGATGACTCAAGCAAAACGCGAGCTTGCGCTGATTGGCGCACCGACAGACATCGGCGCTGCCGACCGCGGCGCTTCGATGGGCCCTGAAGCCCTGCGCGTCGCCAACCTGCCCAAGGCGCTGAACGATCGCGGTTACGTCGTGCACGACCGTGGCAATCTGGCTGGCCCGATGAACCCTTGGCAGTCGCCCGCTGATGGCTACCGGCATCTGCCCGAAGTCGCGGAGTGGAATCGGCTGGTGATGGATGCTGTCGCCAAGGAACTGGCCGAAGACCGCTTCCCGATCCTGCTCGGCGGCGATCACTGCCTTGCGATCGGTTCCATCACCGCGGTGGCCAAGCACTGCCGCGAAAACGGTCGCAAGTTAATCGTGCTGTGGCTGGACGCGCACGCCGATTTCAACAGCAGCGAACTCACCCCGACCGGCAACATCCACGGCATGCCGGTCGCTTGCCTGTGCGGCTATGGGCCGAAAGAACTCACGCATCTTGGCGACGGCACTCCAGCCGTGAAAGCTGGCGTGTTCCGGCAGGTCGGCATCCGCTCGGTTGATGCCGGTGAAAAGCGCTTCGTCGACGAAGTGGGTCTGGACATCTACGACATGCGCTACATCGATGAAGTCGGCATGCGCAAGGTGATGCAGCAGGCCCTGTTCGGCATCGACGCGAACACCCACTTGCATGTCAGTTTCGATGTCGATTTCCTCGACCCTTCGATTGCCCCTGGCGTCGGCACCACCGTTCCCGGTGGCCCCAACTACCGCGAAGCGCAGCTGTGCATGGAAATGATCGCCGACACCGGCCGCCTCGCCTCGCTTGACATCATGGAACTCAACCCCGCCTTCGACGAACACAACCGCACCGCGATTGTTGCCGTGGACCTGGTCGAAAGCCTGTTCGGCAAGTCGACGTTGATGCGGCGCTAGCCAAAGCTCATCCCGGCCAGCGCGGGCAAACATCCTTCGCCTGGCGTTGAAGCCGCAAATAAAAAAGGGCACCCGAAGGTGCCCTTTTTTACTTTCCGAACCGACCAGCAGTGCAGATTACGGACTGCGCTGCACGGCGATCGGCATCTTCAGGTTAGGCTCGTCGCCGGCCATCGGCGTGACCAGCACTTCACCCAGAGTCCACACACCCGCCGTCAGCAAAGCGCTGTCGACAACAATCGTGACAGTCTGGCTTCCGGCCGCCGCGATCGTGAATGACGCCGGCGTCACCGTGGTTGATCCCGCCGGCAATCCAACCACCGACAAGTTGTAGGTCTGGCTACCCGACCTGGCGCGCTGGAAGGTGCGGGTGAACGTGTACGTGCCGGTGAAGTTGAAGCGCGCCATGCTGGCCAGGTTGAGATCGGCAATATTGCCACCCGTGGCCGGATTCGCCGCGAGGAAATTCGCGGCGGTTTCGTCCATGACAAGGCCTACCTTGGATGCGGCCGCCACGTTGAGTCGACCCGAACCGTAATCCCACAGCCGCACGGGCGTTCCGTCTTGGTTTGCCGAGCCGGAGTTGTTGGCACTCAGGTTCAGTGCCGACTTCACCTGCTGCGGCGTCCACGTTGGGTTCAGCGCACGAATCAGCGCGGCAGCGCCCGCCGTGTTGGGGCCCGACATAGAGGTGCCGTTGCTGAGGTAGATGCCATTGGCACCCACCACACCAGCCGCACCGACAGCAAGGATGTCGACACCCGGGGCAGTGATATCCGGCTTGACCAGGCCCTGGCCGCCGATCAGGCGCGGGCCGCGGAAGCTGAATCCAGCCACCAGGTCGCCCACTGCGGGGAACGACGACGCCGTGATGCCGATGGCCGCCGTCGAAACACCGGGCGTCATCGCCGCTTCAATGTTGTTCCAGTCCGAGCGTAGCATCGACCACGAGGTACCCGTAGCACCCAGGTTGAGGTAGATGACATCGACGAAAATCACGCCGACCGCACCCGCGTTGAGCGCAGCCGTGCGCCGCGCGCCGCTGCCGCAGCTGCTGTTGGTGCCATCCAGGTTCAACACCGCGATGGCGCCGACTGGCGTCACCGGTGTCTCAAAGCCACCCCGGAAAATGTGTTCAGCCGGAAATGACGGAACAAGGAAGGTTCCCGCCGGATAGGCCGCACAGCCATCGGTGGAACCGTTGGCGAAGTTTGGGCTCTTGACCAGTGGTACGCCCGCCGTGGCTACCGTCGGGTTCGGCAAGCCACCCAGTTTCACCGGAACGGATTGCGTGTTGGGCGGGCCACCGTTCAAATTGAACGTTACGCCAATGAACCGATTTTGAGTAGACGCCGCCACCGTCTCGACCCACGGTTCAATGTGATTGACCTGGCCCTGCGGGTTCGGGGTGCCCGTGCTGGTATTGCCCGCCGACGCCGCGACGAACACGCCAGCCGCATTGGCATTGCGGAATGCCGTGGATGTGGTATCCGTCCACGGAGAGGTGCCGCCACTGATCGAGTAGTTGATCACGTCGACGCCGTCGATGACGGCCTGGTTGACCGACTGGCTGGTAGCCGTGGTCGGACAGGTAGTGGGGCAGGCGAGATAGGCGATCACGTTGGCGCGCGGAGCAATGCCGGAAATGGTGAACGGTCCATTTGCGTACGTTGTCGTCCAGCGGTTGCCGGCAACTGTGCTTGATGTATGTGAGCCATGCCCGCCGGTATCGGTCGCGCTGGTGCCGGCTGCAGCGAAGTTGTACATGCCGACCAGCTTGTCGTTGCAGCGGCCTACATCGACGCCACCGGCTGCGCAGTTGCCTCGGAAGGTGCCGGCACCGAAGGGGTTGACATGCACGTAGCCGTCGGTGGGATCCACGGCAGCGTACGCCGGGCTCTCCCAGTTGATGCCGCTGTCGACGATTCCAACGAGGATGCCATCACCTTTCGTGGCGACACTGTTATGGGTGTTGCCAGCCCAGATCGCGGTTGCCCCTATGTACGCCGGGGAATTATCCATAAGCAACCGTTCCTGGCGCTCCGCTTCAACCATCAGCACGTCAGGATGTTTTTCCAGCGCGGCAGCCTCGGCGGCCGTCAGTTCCACGATCACCGCGTTCAGCGCGTGCTGCATGCGCGCCATCTCGACAATGTTGCGGCCAAACGATTTGCCGATACTGTCGACAAAAGCCTGCTGGCGATTTTCAAGATACTCGACGTAGGCGAATGCCGGTGCGGACTGCAGATCGGGTTTGCCCGCCTTGCGTCCGGACGCGACGCGATCCGGTCGCGCCAGGCCCGCAACCTCGCCCGCGTAGGTTGCCAGCGGTGCGTCACGCAATTGCACGATGTAGCGACTGAAACCCTTCGTGCCCGTGCTGGCCGCCTGCGGGGCAACCGTCTCCGTCACTTCGGCGACGGCATGCATCGATACACCGGCCAAGCCGGAAAGCAGCGCGATAGTCAGCGCCGATAATGACAGTGCGCGGCGGTTGCCCACCTGCCGCAGTTGGGGTGTCGAGATCATCGGTATTTCCTGAAAGGGTCCATAGCGGATCGACGGCTGACGCGTCCTGCCATAGTGGCAGTGACCTCCATTGCTGAGCCTTGTCGACTAAGGCCGCGCCCGTTCCCGGCGCGATTGGCCCAATAGTCGTGCATTCCGGGATGCCCTGCAACGTGGAATGGCTGAAAGCAACAAAGGTGCACGGTCGACGGTGAAAGTCACCGAACTCTGTGACTCAACGCTGTCGCCTTGGCCAAATACATCATCTGGAAGTCGACGCTGATGCATCGTTGATCCGTCGTTTTTTGCGACTGAACGCGGCGGTTTTTCCTGCCGCAACGCAGCAAAAAATCACCCTCGCCCGGGGCCAATTATATGAATTGCCTGGGCTAGCTAGCGGTTTCTGAACAGTCCTTGAATTTCGCGTGACTTTGCAAAAGCGACGGTGTAGCGTCCGCGAAGCGTTTCAAACTATCCACCGTTGATCGACCACGCGGAATGCGTCGTCAGGGTCCAACGTCAGGGTGGGAATCGCGTCCGATTCTTGGCATTCCTTCTGGGGCTCCAATCATGCTTGCCACTTCTTTCTTCGTTCGGCGGACGACCGCTGCTCGTGCGTTTTCTGCTATCCCGACCGCAACCTTGGCCGCGCTTGTGCTCACTTTGTCGCTGTACGCGAGCAGCGCATTGGCGGGGATAGGGATAACTGGAACCAAGAACATCCCGGGTGACTACGCGAGCCTGGATGCCGCGATCACCGACCTCAACACCCAGGGCGTCGATCCGCCGGGTGTCACCCTGAATCTGCTTGCTGGCAATCCGCAGACCGCGCCGATTGGCGGCTACGCGATCACCACGCTGACCGGTGCCGTCGGCGCGCCGATCGTGATCCAGGGTAATGGAAACACGATCACTACCCCGACCCCACAGGCACCTGGCGCACTGAACGACGCCATCTTCAAGATCATCGGCACCGACTACGTGACGCTGGACGGTTTTACGATGTTGGAAAATGCCGCCAACACAACGATCGCTGCGGGCACCAACAACATGACCGAGTGGGGCGTCGCGCTGCTGTACGCGTCGACGACTGACGGCGCACAGAACTCCACAATCAAGAGCAACACGATCACGCTCAACCGCACCTACCAGAACACGTTCGGCATCTATAGCAACTCCACCCACAGTGCGTCGGTTGTTACAACCGGCGCCACCGCGACTGGCACAGCCGGCGGCAACAGCAACCTGAAGATTTACGCCAACACCATCAGCAACGTAAACATCGGCATGGTGGTTGTCGGCCCGACGGCGGCCGCAGACCACAATGACGGCCTGGATATCGGCGGCATCGCCGCAGGGACCGGCAATACCATTACCAACTATGGCACCACCGGAACGTTTTCCGGCTATGTCAATGTGTCGGGATCCGTCAACGGCATCCTGGTACGCAACACCAAGAACCTCAACGTCTCGTACAACAGCATCACCAGCTCGAGCGGCGCGGCCGGCGTGGTTGCCGGCACCCTGCGCGGTATCTACATCGTGGCGGCAAGTGCTCAGCCGATCGGTACGTTCACCAACAACATCAACAACAACACCCTCGCCGTGACCAGTCACTTGCTTGCCGGGGCGGTGCAAGGAATCTCGGTCGATGGTACGACAAGCAGCGCGACCTCGACAACCAA